>NZ_JAEVHJ010000025.1:0-39945 GCF_016802855.1 Micromonospora sp. ATA51
GCCGGGCGGCCATCCGGGAGCTGCGCATCGGCCGGCTCGAGGTGGACGAGCTGGTCGTCCGCCGGTACGCCCTGGCCGGGCCGGCCACCGCCGGCAGCGACGGACGCTAGGGTTCGTCCGACGCCATCAGCTGGCGCACCCCTGCTGCGGTGAACTCGACCCCGGTGTGCTGCGCTGCACCTTCGGCTCCGTCAGCCACGCCGTGCCGCACCACGCGCGCAGCCCGCTCCGCCGTCGTCCGGCACCACGGGGGTAGCGACTCCGCCTGACCGGCCGCACACCCCGCCCGCGTCGGCCGCGTCGCCGGCCGGCGCCGACGATCGTGCGAGTCGGGAGTGCTCCCGGGGCCGCGCGGGACAAATGCGGACCGGCGGCGCCGGGTAGGTCGACAATGGCCTGATCGACCTCTGGGGGAGCTGATGATTCGACCTGTCGTCGTGGGCGTCGACGGATCACCGTCCAGCCTGGTCGCCGCGGAACACGCGGCGCGCACCGCGGTCCAGCGGTCCCGGCCGCTGCACCTGGTGCACGGCTACCTGCACCCGCTCGGCTACGGCGTGCCGCTCAACCCGTACGATATCGGGGTGCCGGCGCCGACCGAGGCGGCGCAGAAGATGCTGGAGCAGGTGGCCGCGGAACTCGCCGAGCGCCGTGCCGGCCTGCGCGTGGAGGTGCGCCAGGTGGCCGGCGGGCCGGGCGCCGCGCTGGTCGCGGAGTCCCGCCGGGCCGAGCTGGTGGTGGTCGGCAGCCGCGGGCACGGCGGGTTCGCCGGCCTGCTGCTGGGCTCGGTCAGCGGCCAGGTCGCCCAGCACGGGCACTGCCCGGTGCTGGTGGTCCGGCCGGCCGACGAGCCGATCCCGGCGGGCGGGCCGGTGGTGGTCGGGGTGGACGGCTCCGAGTCGGCGGCGCTCGCCGTCCGGCAGGCCGCCGACGAGGCGGTACGCCGGGACAGGGCCCTGGTGCTGATGCACGTACGACCCGACGGCCGGCCCGGGGGTCTGCCCGAGGAGGTGGCGGAGTCGGGTGCGGCCGAGCAGGCCGGATCGGCCGACCTGCTGGCCGGCGTGGCCGGCCGGGTACGGGCCGACCATCCCGGGCTGACCGTGACCGAGCGACCGGTGCGGGCCGCCAAGCCGGAGCAGGCGCTGATCGAGGCGAGCGGGGAAGCCGAGTTGGTGGTGGTCGGCTCCCGGGGCCGGGGCGGCTTCGCCGGGCTGCTGCTCGGCTCGGTCAGCCATGCGCTGGTGCAGCACGCCCACTGCCCGGTGCTGGTCGCCCACCCGTACGAGCCGACCGACTGAGCCCGCGCCCGTGGTGGGCGCGGGCACGGCGGGTGGCGGCCGGATGGGGCCCAGGTGGCTGCCCGCTCAGGCCGGGTAGCGGCCGGCTCTGGCCCCGGACCGGGGCCTGCCCGGGCGTGGCCGCGGCCGCGGCTCAGGTCGGGTCGCGATCCGGCTCAGGCGGGGTCGCGGCCGGCGAGCAGGTCCTCGAAGCTGGTGGTGACGGCGAACGGGTCGGCGGGACCGATCGCGGCCGGGCGGCGGTCGACCTGGTCGGCGAGTTCGCCGGCGGCCGCCGGATCCGGGCGCGGAGGGCCGCGTCGGCTCCCTCGCCTGCCCAGTCCTCGGGCGCGGCGAAGACCGCCGTCGGCACGACCAGCGCGCGCAGGTAGGCGAACATCGGCCGGACCGCGTGCTCCAGGGCGAGCGAGTGCCGGGCGGTGCCGCCGGTGGCGCCGATCAGCACCGGCCGCCCGGCCAGCGCGTCGGAGTCGACCACGTCGAAGAAGGACTTGAACAGTCCGTTGTAGGAGGCGTTGAAGATCGGCGTGACGGCGATCAGCCCGTCGGCGCCGGCCACCGCGTCCAGCACCTCCCGCAGCGCCGGCGAGGGGAAGCCGGTGAGCAGGTGGTTCACCACGTCGTGGGCGTGTTCGCGCAGCTCGATCGGGTGGAGCTCGACGGCGGCGCCGCGCCGGTCCAGCTCGTCGCGAATGGCCGCGGCGAGCTGGTCGGCGAGCAGCCGGGTCGAGGAGGGCCGGCCGAGGCCGGCCGAGACCACGGCCAGGGTGCGCCGGGTCATCGGCCGCCCTCCGCGCCGGTCAGGTCCGCCGCGTCGCGGGCCGCGACCAGCGAGGCGTGGGTGGGCGCCCCGGGTACGTGGGCGGGACGCAGCGCGTCGAACTCCTTGCGGAGCACCGGGACGACCTCCTCGCCGAGCAGGTCGAGCTGTTCGAGCACCGTCTTCAACGGCAGACCGGCGTGGTCCATCAGGAAGAGCTGGCGCTGGTAGTCGCCGACGTACTCGCGGAAGCCGAGCGTACGGTCGATGACCTGCTGCGGGCTGCCGACGGTGAGCGGCGTCTGGGCGGTGAACTCCTCCAGCGAGGGCCCGTGCCCGTAGACCGGGGCGTTGTCGAAGTACGGCCGGAACTCGCGGACCGCGTCCTGGGAGTTGCGCCGCATGAAGACCTGCCCGCCGAGCCCGACGATGGCCTGCTCGGGCGTGCCGTGGCCGTAGTGGGCGAACCGCTGGCGGTAGAGGCCGACCATCCGCTGGGTGTGCTCCTTCGGCCAGAAGATGTGGTTGGCGAAGAAGCCGTCACCGTAGTACGCGGCCTGCTCGGCGATCTCGGGGCTGCGGATCGAGCCGTGCCACACGAACGGCGGCACGCCGTCGAGTGGGCGCGGCGTCGCGGTGAACGACTGCAGCGCCGTACGGAAGCGGCCCTTCCAGTCGACCACGTCCTCGCGCCAGAGCCGGTGCAGCAGGTCGTAGTTCTCGATGGCGAGCGGGATGCCGTTGCGGATGTCCTGGCCGAACCACGGGTAGACCGGTCCGGTGTTGCCGCGCCCCATCATCAGGTCGACCCGGCCGTCGGCCAGATGCTGGAGCATCGCGTAGTCCTCGGCGATCTTCACCGGGTCGTTGGTGGTGATCAGCGTGGTGGAGGTGGAGAGCAGCAGTCGCTCGGTGCGGGCGGCGATGTGGCCCAGCATGGTGGTCGGCGACGAGGGCACGAACGGCGGGTTGTGGTGCTCGCCGGTGGCGAAGACGTCGAGCCCGACCTCCTCGACCTTGAGGGCGATGGCCACCATGGCCTTGATCCGCTCATGCTCGGACGGCAGCCGCCCCGTGGTCGGGTCGACCGTGACGTCGCCGACGGTGAAGACTCCGAACTGCATGACCAGCTCCTCGCGTGCCGCCGGACCGCCGTGGCCCGGATCGTCCCGCACAACATATTTGCCAAAGCAACTATTCCGTGGCGGGCCTGCCCGCGGGTGGCCCACCTCACGCCGCGGACCGGGCCGGAAACGCCGGCCGTACCTGATGGGGGATGTCAGCCTCGGGGCGGAGGATCAGGGCATGACCGGACGCGCGGAGGGCAGCTTCACCCTCGACAGCTGGGACCAGGAAGCGTACGACGAGGCCGACGGGGCGGTGCTGGCCGAGGCCCGGATCACCAAGACCTTCACCGGCGACCTCACCGGCGCCAGCACCACCCGGATCCTGATGTGCCGGGCACAGGTGGAGACCTCCGCGGTGCGATATCAGGCCCGGGGCGGCTGGGGACCCGGGTACGGCGGCTGCGGGCCGCCGCCGGGCTGGGGCGGGCCGCCGTACGGCTGGCCCGGATGCGGCGGCGACCAGCCCTGCTGCGGATGCGGCTGCTGCCAACCCGGGCCTGGATCGGCCGGTGGGCCACCCTGCTGCGACTGGCCCGGGTATGGCTGGCCGGGATACGGCTGGCCCGGGTACGGCTGCTGCCAGCCGTGCACCGGGTGGGGCGGGACCGGCGGGCGGCGCCGGCGTCGCTGCCGGATCACGACGAGCACGATCGCGCCGACGATCAGCGCCAGCATCAGGGACTGGCACATCAGTCGTCCGATCAATCGCCCCCACTCGTAGGACGTCACCGCGCCGCTCCCCTCGTCCGCCGGAGCCGCCGACCCTAGCGGATCATGGCGGGACGCGGGACCCCGGCGGACCGGTCAGCCGCCGGCCACCGAGGGAAGCACCTGCACCTCGGCGCCGTCGCCGACCGGGGTGTCCAGTCCGCCGACGTGCCGGCAGTCCTCGCCGTCGACGTAGACGTTGACGTACCGGCGCAGCTCGCCCCGCTCGTCGCGGATCCGGCGAGCCAGTCGGGGCCACGCCCCGGCCAGCTCGTCGAGGACCCCCCGCAGGGTGCCGGTGGCGGCCACGGTGAGCCGGCTCGCGCCGCCGGCCTCGCCGCGCAGCGGGCCCGGCAGCAGCACGGTGACCACTCAGAGCTCCGCGGCGCGGACGCAGAGGACGTCGGGCAGGTGGGCGGCGACCAGGGACCAGGAGTCCCCCTCGTCCCGGCTGGCGTAGACCTCGCCGGAGCGGGTGCCGAAGTAGACCCCGGCCGGGTCGGCGTCGTCCACGCACATCGCGTCGCGCAGCACGGACGGGTGGAACGGCCCCTCGGGCAGCCCGACGGTCAGCGGCTCCCACTTGTCGCCGGCGTCGATGGAGCGGTAGACCCGGCAGCGGTGATCGACGGGGTAGCGCTGCGCGTCGGCGGTCAGCGGGAACGCGTAGATCGTGCCGGACCGGGACGGGTGGGCGACCATCGGGAAGCCGAAGTCGCTGGGCAGGCCGGCGGCGATCGACGTCCAGGTGCGACCGTCGTCGTCGGAGCGGTAGACGCCGTGATGGTTCTGCGCGTAGAGCCGCTCGGGATCGCCGGCGTCCCGGGCGATCTTGTGGACGCACTGCCCGAACTCGGGCCACTCGTCGGGCAGGAAGTACGCCCGGATGCCGGTGTTGCCCGGCGCCCAGCTCGCCCCGCCGTCCTCGGTGCGGTAAACCCCGCCGGTGGACATCGCCACCGCCATCCGGGCCGGGTCACGGGGGTGCGGCAGCACGCTGTGCACCGCCTGGCCGCCGAAGCCCGCGCCCCACCGCTCCCGGTGCGGGTGGTCCCAGAGCGCCCGGACCAGGGCGAAGCTGCGGCCGCCGTCGTCGGAGCGGAACAGCGCCGAGGGCTCGGTGCCGGCCCAGACCACGTCGGGCTGATCGGCGCCGGCCGGGGTGAGCTGCCAGACCCGACCGAGGCTGACGCCGGTGTCCGCCGGGAAGGCCACCGGCGCCTGGTCCGGCTCCTGCCAGGAGGCGCCCAGGTCGTCGCTGCTGGCCACGCTCGGCCCGAAGTGCGAACTGGTCGTGCCGGCGAGCACCCGGGGCGTGCCGGGGCGCTTGTCGACGGCCACCGCGTAGACGCCGGTCATCGGGAAGTGCGGCCCGCTCACCTCCCAGCCGCGTCGACCGTCGTTGCTGGTGGCGAGGAAGAGACCTTTGCCGGTGCCGATCGCGAGCAGCGTTGCCATGACGGTCCTCCGATCCGTCGGCGGGCAGATGGCCGGGTCCGGGCGGCGATCCGGCGAAAAGCCGGGACAGGCGGAAGCCGCCACCCGTGGACTCGGGCCTAGTGATTATGGCCACGCCCTCCGACACATTTCCGCCCGGCCACGCCGGGGCTCAGCGTCGCACCCTGGGCACGTGCCGCCGGTAGGCGCTCACCGTCGGATCGCCGGAGATCCAGAACCGCCACGGCACGTCGTGCGCCCCGGTGACGCCGACCCGCGGGCCGGCCTCGATCGCCGCCTCGGCCACCGGCTCGAGGGGCGGTCGCAGCCGCACCGGGCCGTCGCCGAGCAGGTCGAGGCCGTAGGCGGAGCGGTCGATGCCGAGCGCCGCGCAGAGCCGGGCGGGCCCACGGGCGAGGTCCACGTCCCGGCGTACGGCGGGGCGCCGGGCCCGGGCGGCGTCGAGGCCGTCGACCACCTCGCCGGCCCGCAGCAGCACCGCCGAGGCCTCCCCGTCCAGGCCGGTCACCACGTTCACGCACCAGTGCATGCCGTAGGTGAAGTAGACGTAGGCGTGCCCGGCCGGCCCGAACATCACCGCGTTGCGCGGGGTGCGCCCCCGGTGGGCGTGCGAGGCCGGGTCCCCGGCCGTGCCGGCGTACGCCTCGACCTCGGTGATCCGGACGGTGACCCCGCCCGCGGCGAGCCGGCAGCCGAGCAGCCCGCGCGCGGCCGGCACGACCGGGCCGGCGAGCAGCTCGACGAGGTCGGCGGTGGTCACGGGGTCAGCGGCGGTCATGGCTCGACCCTAGTCGGCGCCGCGGAGATGAGCACGACTTGCTTTCAACAAACTGTTGACAAAGGGGTGTTCAAGCGGCTCTGATAAAACACATGGTCACGCTGGACAACGACCCGTTCACCGCTCCGGATGCTGCCCAGGCCCGCGCGCACCGCAACTACGCGGCGCTGCTGCGGATCGCCGAGCGGCACGCCGGCACGGACGCCCGCCGCCGCCGGTACGCCCACCCGGACGTGCCGGACGCCTACGAGGCGGCGACGCTGGTGATGGCCCTCGCCGGCGGGGCCGAGCTGGAGCCCGGCGAGGAGCCGGTCGACCGGGCCGACCTGATGGCCGCGCTGACCCTGATCCCGCACGTCCGCGCCGAGGTCGACGCCCTGGAGGCGGGTCTGTTGCAGGTCGCCCGCGGCCGCGGCCTGACCTGGCAGGCGATCGCCTTCGGGCTCGGGCTGGGCAGCGCCCAGGCGGCCCGCCAGCGCTACGAGCGGCTGACCGTCCGGACCGGCACCGGCGACTGAGCGGCGGCGTCGCAGGCATGCGCGAGACTGGGCCCGCAAGCGGGCGACGGGAGGACGCGATGACGCGCGAGGAGATGCTGGCGTACTGCCTGGCCAAGCCGGGCGCCTGGCTGGACCAGCCGTGGGAGGGCGACGAGGTGGTCAAGGTGGGGAGCCGGATCTTCGCGTTCCTCGGCTCCCCCGACGGCGAGGCGCGGGTGGGCGTGAAGTGCGGCCCGAACCGGGACGTCGCCGACGAGTGGCTGCACCGGTTCCCGCAGGACGCGAAAGCATCGCCGTACATCGGGCGGTCCGGCTGGAACACGCTGCGCCTGGACGCCGGGATCGGCGACGAGGAACTGATCGACGCCGTCGACGGGTCGTACGACGCGGTGGTGGCGAAGCTGCCGAAGCGGGAGCGCCCGACGGGCTGAGGGTCGGCGCGGGTGGGGCCACCCGCGCGACCCGGCGACCTCAGCGGGGGACGACCCGCTCGGCGGCCCACTCCCGCCAGCCGAACAGCCTGTCGGCGGCGCGGCGAGCTGGTCGGCGACCGGCCCGGGGCCGGTCGAGCCGGGCGTGGTGCGCGCGGCGAGGGCGGAGCGGACCGACAGCACGTCGCGCACCGACGGGTCGAGGTGCTCGCTCACCGTCGCCAGGTCGGCGTCGGAGACCTCGTCCAGGGCGCAGTCCCGGGCCACGCAGAGCGCGACCAGCTTGCCGGTGATCTCGTGCGCGTCGCGGAACGGCACGCCCTTGCGGACCAGCCAGTCCGCCACCTCGGTGGCGAGGGAGAAGCCGACCGGCGCGGCGGCCACCAGGCGGTCGACCCGGACCGTCATCGTGGAGATCATCCCGGCGAGGGCCGGCAGCAGCAGCTCCAGGGTGTCGACCGCGTCGAAGGCCGGCTCCTTGTCCTCCTGCATGTCCCGGTCATACGTCATCGGCAGGCCCTTGAGCATGGTGAGCACGCTCATCAGCCCGCCGACCAGGCGGCCGGACTTGCCCCGGGCCAGCTCAGCGATGTCCGCGTTCTTCTTCTGCGGCATGATCGACGAGCCGGTGGCGAAGGCGTCGTCCAGCTCGACCCAGCCGAACTCGTGCGACGTCCAGAGCACCACCTCCTCGCCGAGGCGGGACAGGTGCACGCCGATCATCGCGGTGACGAAGAGGAACTCGGCGACGAAGTCCCGGTCGGCGACGGCGTCCATCGAGTTGGCGAAGGACGTGCGGAAGCCCAGCTCCTTGGCGACGGCCATTGGGTCCAGCGGCAGGCCCGAGCCGGCGAGCGCGCCCGCGCCGAGCGGGCTGATCGCCGCTCGGTGGTCCCAGTCCCGCAGCCGTTCCAGGTCGCGCAGCAGCGGCTGCACGTGGGCGAGCAGCCAGTGCCCGAAGGTGACCGGCTGGGCGTGCTGCAGGTGGGTCATGCCGGGCGCGGCGGTGTCCACGTGCCGCCCGGCCTGCTCGACCAGCGCCTCGGCCAGTTCGACCAGGCGGGCGGCCACGCCGCGGGCGTGGTCGCGCAGGTAGAGCCGCAGGTCGGTGGCGACCTGGTCGTTGCGGGACCGCCCGGCGCGCAGCTTGCCGCCGAGGCTGCCGAGCCGCTCCAGCAGGCCGCGTTCGAGGGCGGTGTGCACGTCCTCGTCGTCGACGGTCGGGCGGAACTGCCCGGAGGCGCAGGCGGCCTCCAGGTCGTCCAGCGCCGCCAGGATCCGGCCCAGTTCCTCGGGGTCGAGCAGGCCGGCGCCGGCGAGGACCCGGGCGTGCGCCCGGGACCCGGCGAGATCGTACGGGGCGAGGCGCCAGTCGAACTGGACGCTCACCGACAGCCGTGCGAGGGCCTCGGAGGGGCCGCCGGCGAACCGGCCGCCCCACAGGCTCGTCCGGTTGGTGGCGGCGCTGTTCTCGGTCAGGCTCTTGTCGTCCACCCCGCCCATTGTGGTGCCCACGATCTTCAGCCGCCCAACCGGGCGTCCCGCGCGGCGGCCATCTTGCTCGGCAGGCCCCACAGCTGCACGAAGCCCTTCGCCAGGGACTGGTCGAAGGTGTCGCCGGTGTCGTAGGTGGCCATGCCGAAGTCGTACAGGCTGGACTCGGAGCGCCGGCCGGTGACGGTGGCCCGGCCGCCGTGCAGGGTCAGCCGCACCTCGCCGGAGACGTGCTGCTGGGCGTCGGCGATGAACGCGTCGAGGGAGTTCTTCAGCGGCGAGAACCAGAGGCCGTCGTAGACCAGCTCGCCCCAGCGCTGGTCGACGCCGCGCTTGAACCGGGCCAGGTCGCGCTCGACGGTGACCGCCTCCAGCTCCTGGTGGGCGGTGATCAGCGCGATCGCGCCGGGGGCCTCGTACACCTCGCGGCTCTTGATGCCGACGAGACGATCCTCGACCATGTCGAGCCGGCCCACGCCCTGCGCGCCGGCGCGCCGGTTCAGCTCCAGGATCGCCTGGTACGGGGTGACGGTCTCGCCGTCGATCGCGACCGGGTTGCCGGCGTCGAAGGAGATCACGACCTCGTCGGCGTCCCGCGGCTCGGCCGGGTCGGACGTGTACGAGTACAGGTCCTCGATCGGGCCGTTCCAGATGTCCTCGAGGAAGCCGGTCTCCACCGCGCGACCCCACAGGTTCTGATCGATGGAGTACGGGGACTTGGCCGACACGTCGATCGGCAGCCCCTTCTCCTCGGCGAAGGCGATCGCCTTGTCCCGGGTCCAGGCGAAGTCCCGGGCCGGGGCCACGATCTTCAGGTCGGGGGCGAGCGCGCCCAGGCCGACCTCGAAGCGGACCTGGTCGTTGCCCTTGCCGGTGCAGCCGTGCGACACGATGGTGCCGCCGTGCTTGCGGGCCGCCGCGACCAGGTGCTTGACGATCAGCGGCCGGGACAGCGCGGAGACCAGCGGGTAGCGGTCCATGTAG
This sequence comes from Micromonospora sp. ATA51, assembly GCF_016802855.1. Taxonomy (NCBI): domain Bacteria; kingdom Bacillati; phylum Actinomycetota; class Actinomycetes; order Micromonosporales; family Micromonosporaceae; genus Micromonospora; species Micromonospora sp. ATA51. The sequence continues at coordinate 9,542 of NZ_JAEVHJ010000025.1, forward strand.
AGGGCGTTGGCCCGGATCGCCGGCAGGCAGTAGTCGGCGGCGAACTCGTCGCGCGCGTCGACCACCTCGGACTCGACGGCGCCGCAGTCCAGGGCGCGCTGCCGGATGGCGTTCAGGTCCTCGCCGCCCTGCCCGACGTCGACCGCGACCGCGATCACCTCGGCGCCGGTCCGCTCGGCCAGGTAGGGAATGGCGACGGAGGTGTCGAGACCCCCGGAGTACGCCAGGACGACCCGCTCGGTCATGGGGTGCTCCCTTCAACGTTGTCATCGCGGCGGGCCCAGCCGGCGAGCTTGTCGCCGAGCGCGGCCCCGCCGAGGGCCTCGCGGGCCACGACGAGGATGGTGTCGTCGCCGGCGATGGTGCCGACGATCTCGGGCAGGCCCGCTCGGTCCAACGCGCTGGCCAGGAATTGGGCTGCGCCCGGCGGGGTGCGCAGCACGGCGATGTTGCCGCTGGAGTCGACCCCGTTGAGCAGCTCGCGCAGCAGCCGGACGAGCCGGGCCGGGGCGGCCTCGGCGTCGCGCAGCGGCCGGTGGCCGTCCTCGGGGATCAGGTAGACGCCCCGGCCGTCGCCGCCGCGCGCGGTGACCGCCCCCAGTTCCTTGAGGTCCCGGGAGAGGGTGGCCTGGGTGACCTGGATGCCGTCGCCGGCGAGCAGGTCGGCCAGCTCGGTCTGCGAGTGGATCGCCTTCTCGCGGATCAGCTCGACGATGCGGGCGTGCCGGGCGGTACGGGTCAGCGGGGCGGTCATGATGTCGATGCCTCCAGGAGAAACGTGAGCAGCGCCTTCTGGGCGTGCAGGCGATTCTCCGCCTGGTCGAAGACCGCGCTCCGCGGCCCGTCGAGCACCTCGTCGGTGATCTCCTCACCCCGGTGCGCCGGCAGGCAGTGCAGCACGATCGCGTCCGGCGCGGCGTGGCCGAGCAGCGCCGCGTTGATCTGGTACGGCCGGAACGGGGTGATCCGGTCCAGCCCGTCGTCCTCCTGGCCCATCGAGGTCCAGGTGTCGGTGGCCAGCACGTGGGCGCCGCGGGCGGCCTCGACCGGGTCGGTCAGCAGCCGGACCGAGCCGGCGGTGCCGGCCGCGATCTTCTCGGCCCGGGCCACGATCTCGGGATCGGGCTGGAAGCCGACGGGGCCGGCGATCCGGACGTGCATCCCGGCGGTGGCGCCGGCCAGCAGGTACGAGTGGGCCATGTTGTTGGCCGAGTCCCCCACGTACGCGAGGGTCCGCCCGGTGACGGCGCCGAACCGTTCGCGGACGGTGAGCAGGTCGGCGAGGAGCTGGCAGGGGTGGTAGTCGTCGGTGAGCGCGTTGACCACCGGCACGGTGGCGTGCGAGGCGACCTCGGCGATCCGGTCGTCGCCGTGGGTGCGCAGCACGATCGCGGCGACGTAGCGGGAGAGCACGCGGCCGGCGTCGGCGAGGGTCTCGCCCCGGCCGAAGTGGGTGACCTGGGTGTCCACCACGAGCGGGTGGCCGCCCAGTTCGGCGATGCCGGCGTCGAAGGAGATCCGGGTGCGCAGGCTCTGCTTGTCGAAGAGCACCGCCACCGACCGCGGCCCGGCGAGGGGCTGGTACGCGAACCGGTCGGCCTTCATCCGGGCGGCCAGGTCGAGCACCACCGCCTGTTCGGCCGGGGTCAGGTCGTCGTCCCGCAGGAAGTGCCGGATCATGCGCTGACCTCCGCGCTGCTCGTGGTCGTCGGTGCCGGGGTCGAGATGCCGGTCGCGGCCGGCCCCGCCAGGCGCTGCTTGCCAGCAGGTCCCGCCTCGCCCGGGGCGGCGGGGGTGGCGCGTCGAGCGCCGCCGGGAGGGCGGCGAGGAAGGCGTCGGCCTGCCCGGCGGTGAGGATCAGCGGCGGGGCGAGCCGGACCACGCCGGGCTGCACCGGGTTGACCAGGAAGCCGGTGTCGCGCAGGGCGGTCGCCACCGGGCCGGAGACCGGTTCGGCGAGCACGATGCCGAGCAGCAGCCCGGCGCCGCGGACGTCGGTCACGAGGGGGTGTCCGAGCGCCTCGATCCCCCGGCGCAGCCGCTCGCCGACCCGCTTGACGTGATCGAGCAGCCCCTCGTTGGCGATGGTGGCGATCACGGCGAGGGCGGCCGCGCAACTGACCGGGTTGCCGCCGAAGGTGGTGCCGTGCGAGCCGGGACCGAGCAGTTCGGCGGCCCGGCCGAAGGCCAGGCAGGCGCCGATCGGCAGGCCGCCGCCGAGCCCCTTGGCGAGCGTGACGAGGTCCGGTTCGACGCCCTCGGCCTGGTGGGCGAACCAGTGCCCGGTCCGGCCGACGCCGGTCTGCACCTCGTCGAGCACCAGCAGCGCGCCGTGCCGGGCGGTGAGCCGCCGGGCCGCCGCGAGGTAGCCGGCGGGCGGGACCACGATGCCGTTCTCGCCCTGGATCGGCTCCAGGATCACCATTGCGGTCGCGTCGGTCACGGCCGCCTCGAGGGCCGCCACGTCGCCGTACGCGACGTGGGTGACCTCGCCGGGGAGCGGGCGGAACGGGTCGGCCTTGGCCGGCTGGCCGGTGAGCGCCAGCGCACCCATGGTGCGGCCGTGGAAGCCGCCCCGCGCGGCGACCACGTGGGTGCGGCCGGTGAGCCGGGAGAGCTTGAACGCGGTCTCGTTGGCCTCGGCGCCGGAGTTGGCGAAGAAGACCCGCCCGGGGCGCCCGGCCAGGGCCAGCAGCAGTTCGGCCAGGGCCACCGGCGGCTCGGCGACGAAGAGGTTCGAGACGTGACCGAGGGTGGCGACCTGCCTGGACACGGCGGCCACCACGGCCGGGTGGGCGTGGCCGAGGGCGTTGACCGCGATGCCGCCGAGCAGGTCGACGTACTCCCGGCCGGCCTCGTCGGTGACCACCGCGCCGGAGCCGGAGACCAGCGCGAGCGGCGGGGTGCCGTAGTTGTCCATCATGGCCGCGCACCAGCGCTCCACCAGCGTGCTCATGACGGAACCACCATCGTGCCGAATCCTTCCGAGGTGAACACTTCGAGGAGCGTGGAGTGGGCGACCCGGCCGTCGACGACGTGCGCGGCGGGCACTCCCCCGCGCACCGCCCGCAGGCAGGCCTCCATCTTCGGGACCATCCCCGATTCCAGGGACGGCAGCAGCTTGGCCAGGTCGTCGGTGCTGATCTCGCTGACCAGGCTGGCGGTGTCCGGCCAGTCCGCGTACAGGCCGGGGACGTCGGTGAGGACGACCAGCTTGCGGGCGGCGAGGGCGGCGGCGAGGGCGGCGGCGGCCGTGTCGGCGTTGAGGTTGTGCAGCACCCCGTCGACGTCCGGCGCGACGGTGGAGATGACCGGGATCCGGCCGGCCGCGATGAGGTCGGCCACCGCGGAGACGTCCACCGACTCGACGTCGCCGACCTGCCCGACGTCGACCGGCTCCCCGTCCACGTACGCCGGGCGGCGCACGGCGGTGAAGAGACCGGCGTCCTCGCCGGAGAGGCCGACGGCGAACGGGCCGTGCGCGTTGATCAGCCCGACCAGTTCCCGGCCGACCTGGCCGACGAGCACCATCCGGACGACGTCCATCGCCTCGGCGGTGGTGACCCGCAGCCCGCCCTTGAACTCGCTGGCGATGCCGAGCCGGCCGAGCATGGCGGAGATCTGCGGCCCGCCGCCGTGCACCACGACGGGCTTGAGGCCGGCGTACCGGAGGAAGACCATGTCGGCGGCGAAGGCGCGCTGGAGTTCGGGGTCGACCATGGCGTTGCCGCCGTACTTGACCACGACGGTCGCGCCGGAGAAGTTCGCCAGCCAGGGCAGGGCCTCGATCAGCGTCTCGGCCTTGGCCTGGGCCCGGGTGAGGTCCGCGGAGAGACTCATGTGGAGTACGCCGAGTTCTCGTGCACGTACGCGTGCGACAGGTCGTTGGTCCAGATCGTCGCGGCCGCGTCGCCGCCGTGCAGGTCGATCCGGATGGTGACGTCCCGCCCGGTCAGGTCCACCTTGGACCGATCCTCCGCGGCGGCGCCGGAGCGGCACACCCAGACGCCGTTGACCGCGACGTCCACGCCGTCCGGCTCGAACGCGGCCGAGGTGGTGCCGACGGCGGCGAGGATCCGGCCCCAGTTCGGGTCGTTGCCGAAGAGCGCGGTCTTGACCAGGTTGTTGCGGGCCACCGAGCGGCCCACCTCGACGGCGTCGTCGGAGTCGGCGGCGCCGACCACGTCGATCGCGATCTGCTTGGTGGCGCCCTCGGCGTCGGCGATGAGCTGCTGGGCCAGGTCGTGGCAGGCGGCGGTGACCGCGGCGGTCAGTTCAGCCCCGGTCGGCTCGATGCCGGACGCGCCGCTGGCCAGCAGCAGCACGGTGTCGTTGGTGGACATGCAGCCGTCGGAGTCGATCCGGTCGAAGGTGACCCGGGTGGCGGCGCGCAGCGCGGCGTCGAGGGTCTCCGGCCCGGCGACCGCGTCGGTGGTGAGGACGCAGAGCATGGTGGCCATGGCGGGGGCGAGCATCCCGGCGCCCTTGGCCATCCCGCCGACGGTCCAGCCGCTGCCCTTGGCGACGGTGGTCTTCGGCCGGGTGTCGGTGGTCATGATCGCCTCGGCCGCCGCCGCGCCGCCGTCACGGGCGAGCCCGCGGACGGCGCTGCGCACCCCGGGCAGCAGCTTCCGCATCGGCAGCCGCTCGCCGATCAGCCCGGTGGAGCAGACCGCCACCTCGGCGGCGCCGAGCATCAGCCGGGGGCTGCCGGCGGTGAGCGCGGCGGCGGTGTGTTCGGCGGTGGCGTGGGTGTCCTGGAATCCGGCCGGCCCGGTGCAGGCGTTCGCGCCGCCGGAGTTGAGCACCACGGCGCGGACCACGCCGCCCCGGACCACCTGCTGGCTCCAGAGCACCGGCGCCGCCTTGACCCGGTTGGCGGTGAAGACGCCGGCCACGCCGGCGTCGGGGCCGTCGTTGACGACGAGGGCGATGTCCGCGGCGCCGCTGGTCTTGAGGCCGGCGGCGACCCCGGCCGCCCGGAAGCCCCGGGGAACGGTGACGGTCACGGGGCGATCCCCCAAACGGAGAGTCCGGTGGTCTCGGGGAGGCCGAACATCAGGTTGGCGTTCTGCACGGCCTGGCCGGCCGCGCCCTTGCCGAGGTTGTCGACGGCGCTGGCCACGATCACCCGGCCGGAGTCGAGGTCCACCGCGGCCTGCAGGTGGCAGGAGTTCCCGCCGGCGGTGGCCGCGGTGTGCGGCCACGTCCTCTCGGGCAGCACGTGCACGAAGGGGGCGTCCGCGTACGCCGCGGTGAGCACCGCGTGCGGGTCGGCGTCGCCGGTGGGCACGGCGGTGACCGTGGCGAGGATGCCGCGCGGCATGGGGGCGAGCACCGGGGTGAAGGAGAGGCTGGTCGCGCCGGTGGCCTGCTTGATCTCCGGCACGTGCTGGTGGGCGCCGACCTTGTAGGGCGACAGGTCGCCCATCACCTCGCTGCCGAGCAGGTGGGCCTTGGCGGCCCGGCCGGCGCCGGAGGACCCGGAGGCGGCGACCACCACCACGTCGGTGGCGTGGACCGCGCCCGCGGCGATCAGCGGCGCGAGCGCGAGGGTGGTGGCGACGGCGTAGCAGCCCGTGTTGGCCACCCGGGTGGCGGCGGCGATGGCGGCCCGTTGGCCGGGCAGCTCGGGCAGGCCGTAGGTCCAGGCGCCCGCGTGCGGGCCGCCGTAGTACCGGGCCCAGGCGGCGGCGTCGCGCAGCCGGTGGTCGGCGCCGAGATCGACCACCTTGACCGTCTCCGGCAGGGCGGCGGCGAGCGCCGCCGACTCGCCGTGCGGCAGGGCCAGGAAGACCAGGTCCGCGTCGGCCAGGGCGGTCGGGTCGGTCGCCCCGAGCACCAGGTCCAGGCCCGCGAGCTGCGGGTGTACGGCGGTGACGGGCCGGCCGGCCTGCGCGTGGGCGGTGGCGGTGACCAGATCGAACTCCGGGTGCCCGGCGACCAGGCGCAGCAGCTCGCCACCGGCGTAACCGCTGGCCCCGGCGACCGCGACTCGGATGCCCATACCCACCTCCGCATGACTATGCACTGAAGGCTAGTCTGCGGGGGGCTGCGCTGCAAGTTCATGCGTCCCATTGCATGGAAATGAGGACGTGATCGCGATCACCCCGGCAGAGACGCCGACGCCCGCGCCGCGGCGAGCGACACGGGCCGTGCGGGGACGAACGGCGGACGTCAGAGGCGGCCCTCCTCGACCGCCCGGGTCACCCACGGGATGACCTCGTCGAGCATCTCGTCCAGCGAGGTGGTGGCGGTGAAGCCGAGCACCTCGCGGGACTTCGTCACGTCCGGCACCCGCTTCTGCACGTCGTAGCGGAAGGGTTCGTCGGAAACGTGCCGGAACGGCACGTCCGGGCCCTTGATCTTGCGCCAGATCAGCTCGGCCAGCTCCAGCACGCTGGTCGACTCGGCCGTGGAGAGGTTGAAGTCGTCGTTGTGGGCCGCCGGGTGCTCGATCGCGGTGGCGATGCCCCGGGCCAGGTCCCCGCCGTAGGTGTAGTGCCGCACCTGGCCGCCCTCGCCGAGGATGTGCAGCGGGTCCTGCCCCTTGACGATCTTCTGCACCAGGTCGGGCACCACGTGCGACATCGCCAGCTTGACGTTGCCGGAGAGCACCTCGACCTGGCCCAGCGCGCGCCCCTCCCCCACGCCGACGCAGTTGAACGGCCGCACGATCGTGTACGGCAGCCGGTACTGCTCCCAGGCGGCCCGGGCGTAGTACTCCACGGCCAGCTTCTGGAACCCGTACGACGACAGCGGCGGTGGGATGCGCCGCTCGTCGCCCTCCCTGCTCGGCCAGTGCTCGGTGGATTCGAAGACCATCGAGGAGGAGAGGTAGGTGACCTTCGCCAGCCGGCCGTCCCGATGGGCGCGGATGGCCGCGTCGCAGGTGGCCGCCATGATCCGCTCGTTGGTGGCGAGCAGGTCGTAGGCGTACGCGTGGAAGTAGGAGATGCCGCCGATCATCGCCGCGCCCGCGACCAGGTGGTCACAGCCGTCCAGCAGCGTGGTCAGCAGGTCCACGTCCCGCGCGTCGCCCTCGACGAACCGGAACCGGGGGTGGTCGTCGTAGCTGTGGGTGACCGGGCCGTACTTCGAGAAGTTGTCGATCCCGACGACCTCGTGGCCCCGGCCCAGCAACTCCTGCACCAGGTAGCCGCCGATGAAGCCGGCCGAACCAGTTACCAGGACTTTCGCCACGTGCGCTCCTATGCGGTCTTCTCGTACTCGGTGCTGTCCTGCGGCGCGCGGGGCGTCGGCGTCGCGAACGACCGCGAGCCGGCCGCCCGGGCCGCCAGCCTCTCCCGGCTCAGCCGTCGACCGTAGGCGAAGAAGTACCAGCGCAGGTAACCGGGGAGGAACCGGCCCAGGTCGAAGTGGGACTCCCCGAGCGGCCGGTCCAACCAGATCGTGGGTATCTCGGCGACCGGCAGGCGCAGCCGGTTGGCCTTGGCGGTCAGCTCGAGCCCGATTTCGAAGCCGGTCCGCGACTCGATGCCCACCTCGCGGACGAATGCGGTGTCATACGCCTTGAAACTGTTGGTGGCGTCCCGGGTGCCGACCCGGGCGAACGTGTAGAGGCTGCGCCCCGCCCAGCGGGACATCATCCGCTTCAGCCGCGGCCCGCCCACCTGCTGGCCGCCCGGCATGTAGCGGGACGCGGCCGCGACCACCACGCCCCGGTCCACCAGCCGGGCCAGCTCGTCGATCTGGCGCGGGTCGTCACAGCCGTCGGCCATCGTCACCACCACGACCGGGGCGAGGGCCACGTCGATGCCGAACCGGATGGCGTTCGCCGGGCCCCGGCCGTAGGTGTTGAGCACCGCGCGCACCCGCGGGTCGGTGCGGGCGATCTGCTCCACGTACGGGACGGTGATGTCCTCCGGCATGTCGTGCACGATCAGCACCTCGGCCGGGAGCAGCGTCTCGCGCAGCATCCGCTCCAGGCAGCGCAGGATCGCCTCGCCCTCGTTGTAGACCGGCACGATCACCGACACCCGCGGCGTCACACCCGCACCCCGGTCCCGGTCAGGCCCCACATGTCGATGACCGGCAGGTCGGTCTCCAGCCGGGCGTACTGCTCGTGCGGAGCGGCGATCACCAGCAGGTCCGCCCGACGCAGCACCTCGTCCAGCTCGACCAGGCGGTCGTCGGCGACGTACGGGTCGGTGCAGAGCGTCTCCCGGGTCTTCAACGCCAGGATCTTGCGCAGCTTGTACGCCAGGCTCTCCCGCGGGTCGTCGCTGCCGCCCTTGAAGGCCATCCCGAGGATGCCCACGGTCAGGTCCGCCAGATCGAACCGGTCCTCCAGCCGGGACACCAGGTAGAGCGGCAGCCCCTCGTTGATCAGCATCGCGGAGTGGCCGAGCACGAAGTTGTTCCGGTTGAACGCGGCCAGCTGCATGGTGTCCTTGAACAGGCAGGGGCCGGCGGCGAAACCGGGCATCGGCAGATCGGCGGCGCGCGGATAGTCGTGCGCGACCGCGTGCCGGATCCGGGCGAAGTCGAGCCCGAAGTCGTTCGCCATCATCCAGAACTGGTTCGCGGTGGCGAACTTGATGTACCGCCAGGTGTTGGTGAACAACTTCGCCAGCTCGGCCTCCTCCGGCTCGAGTGGCACGATCTCCTCGGTCAGGTGCCGGAAGAGCTTCTCCGCCCGGGCGAGGGCGTGCGGCGTACGGGCGGCGACGATCTGCGGCAGCGTGAACAGCTCCGTCATCGCCCGGCCCTCGGCGATCCGCTCCGGGCAGAACGCCACGTCGGCGCGGATGCCCTTGCCGACCAGGAGCTTCTCGGTCAGCGCCGTCACCCCCGGGTAGACGGTGCTGCGCAGCACCACCAGCTGCCCGTCGCGCAGGTGCTCGGCGCAGCGCTCCAGCGCCCGGGGCACCGCACCCAGGTCCGGGTTGAGGTGCTCGTCGACCGGGGTTCCGACCACCACGACCAGGTGCTCGGAGGCACCCACGCTGACCGGGTCGGTGCTGGCCCGCAGCCGGCCGGCGGTCACCGCCTCGGCGAGCGCCTCGGCGGCGCCCGGCTCGGCGAAGGGCAGGATGCCGGCGTTCACCGTGGCCACCGCGTCGGCGTTGATGTCGTACAGCACGACGGACAGGCCGCGGGAGGCAAACGCGATGCCCAGCGGCAGACCCACCCGACCGCAGCCGCCGACGATGCAGACGTCGACGGAGATGGGCGGCGGAGCCGGATCCTCGGACATGGCTGGACTCCCGTGGGGGTGGCGGGGGTGTGATCCCGGCGATGGCCGGAATCCAAGCAGGCTAACCGCTCGCAGGTGAGCCGTGGGTAGCCGAAGATGCCGTCACCGCTGGCCTTTCGGACGATCCGTGACGCTGCGCAGCGGCCGGATCACGAGGGGCGAGAGACGACCGTGGCCAGCCGCCCGACCCGGACGCGCCGGATCGGGGCCGTGAGCAGGTGCCGGTCAGGCGCCGCGCAGGGTGGCGCCGAAGCGGCGGGCCGCCTCGGCCACGGCCGCGTCCCGGGCCGCCACCGCCTCGTCCACGGTCAGCGTCCGGTCCGGGGCCCGGAAGGTCAGCTTGTACGCGAGCGACTTGCGGCCCGCGCCGAGCTGGTCGGAGGCGTACACGTCGAAGAGCCGGACGTCCTCCAGCAGTTCGCCGGCCCCCTCGGTGAGGGCCCGCTGCACCTCGGCCGCGGGAACCGGGTCGTCCACCACCAGGGCCACGTCGATGAGCGCCGGGGGGAAGGTGGAGATGGCCGGCCCGGTCACCACCGGCGCGGCGGGCACCGCGTCCAGGTTCAGCTCCATGGCGCTGGTCCGGCGGGGCAGCTCCAGCGTCGCCACCACGGCCGGGTGCAGCTCACCGGCGTGCCCGACCACCGCGTCGTCCACGAGCAGCTCGGCGCAGCGGCCGGGGTGCCAGGGGGCGTACTCGGCGGACCGGACGGTCACCCGGTCGGCGGGGATGCCGGCGGCGGCGAGGACGGCCCGGCCGGCCTCCACCGCGTCCGCCCAGCCGGCCGCCCGGCCCGCGCCCCACCAGCCGGCCGGTTCGATGTCGCCGGCGACCAGCACGGCGACGTGCCGCGGCTGGTCCGGCACCACCGCGTCGGCGGCGGCGAACTCGGAGTCGGTGGGCCGGCGGTCCACGCCCATGGCCGGCGGGGCGCCGGCACCCGGGCGCGGGTGGAACACCGTGCCGATCTCGTAGATCGCGATGTCCCGCAGGCCCCCGGCCGACGTTCCGCTTGAGGATGCCGAGCAGCGGGCCGAGCAGGGTGGTCCGCAGCAGCGGCTCCTCCTCGGACAGCGGGTTGGCCACCCGCACCGCCCGCCGCCGCGGGTCGTCCGCCGGCAGGCCGAGCTGGTCGGCCAGCTCGGCGGAGACGAACGGGTGGGCGAGCACCTCGACGTACCCGCGCTCGGCGAGCGAGCGGGCCACCGCCCGGCGGCGCTGCTGCTGCCAGGTCAGGCCACGGCCGGCGGGCGCGGCCGGCAGCAGCGAGGGCACCCGGTCGTACCCGTCGAGGCGGACCACCTCCTCGACCAGGTCGGCCGGGTCCGTCAGGTCGGGCCGCCAGCTCGGCGGGGTGACGGTGAGCACGTCGCCGGTACCGGCGGCCACCCCGACCTCGCCCGGGTCCTCGCCCAGCCGGTCCGGGCCCCGGGTGACGGTGCAGCCGACCTGCTCCAGCAGCTCGATCACCCGCTCCGGCGGATACACCACCCCGACCCGCCGGGACGGCAGCTCCGCCGGCAGGGTCACCGGGGTACGCGGCCGGACGTGGTCGATGTCGAGGATCTCCGCGCCGACCGTGCCGCCGGCGTGCTCGGTGAGCAGCCGCACCGCCCGCTCCAGGGCGACCAGCGGGAGGGCGGGGTCGACACCGCGCTCCCAGCGCTTCGCCGCCTCGCTGAACAGCTTGTGCCGGCGGGCGGTCCGGCCCACCATCGCCGGGTCCCAGTGCGCGGCCTCGAAGAGCACGTTGGTGGTGGCGGCGAGGACCTCGCTGGTCTCGCCGCCCATCACCGCGGCGAGCGAGATCGGGCCGGTGTCGTCGCAGATCACCATGTCCTCGGGGACGAGAGTGCGGGTCACCCCGTCCAGGGTGGTCAGCTTCTCCCCCGGCTCGGCGCGGCGGACCACCAGCGGCCCGCTGATCCGGTCGACGTCGAAGGCGTGCATCGGCTGGCCGAGTTCGAGCATCAGGTAGTTGGTGATGTCGACCGGCAGCGAGATGCTGCGGATGCCCGCGACGGTGAGCCGCTGGGACAGCCAACCGGGGGTCTCCGCCGTCGGGTCGATCCCACGGACCATCCGGGCGGCGAACCGGTCACAGCCGACCGTGTCCCGCACCTCGACCGGGTACGCCGGCCGCTCGGTGGCGCCGGGCACCGGGACCAGGGCGGGGTCGCGGAACGGCACGCCGAGGGCGTGCGACAGCTCCCGGGCGATGCCGCGCACGCTCAGCGCGTACCCGCGGTCCGGGGTGATCTCCATCTCGACCACGGTGTCGTCGAGGCCGACCACCGGGCGGGCGTCGTCGCCCGGCTTGGCCGGGGTGTCCTCGGGCAGCACGATGATGCCCGCGTGGTCGTCACCCAGACCCAGCTCCTTGGCCGAGCAGATCATGCCGTTGGAGTTGCGCCCGTACGTCTTGCGCGCCCCGATGGCGAAGTTGCCGGGCAGCACGCCGCCGGGGAGGATCACCACCACCTTGTCGCCCTGGGCGAAGTTCGTCGCCCCGCAGACGATCTCCTGCGGCTCGCCGGTGCCGTTGGCGTCACCGACGTCGACCAGGCAGAAGCGGATGGGCTTCTTGAAGCCGGTGAGCTCCTCGATCTCGCGTACCTCGCCGACCACCAGCGGCCCGGTGACGGTCTCCCGCAGGTCGACGATGGACTCGACCTCGATGCCGAGGTCGACCAGCGCCTGCTCCAGGTCGCCGGTGGGCAGGTCGGCGGGGAGGTCGACGTACTCCCGCAGCCAACTGACAGAAACTCGCATGACTCTTAAACCACCGTCTCCCTAGCTCGTGGCGCCGTCTAGACCCCGAACGCGCGGGTGAACCGCACGTCCCCCTCGACCATGTCCCGCATGTCGCCGACCCCGTGCCGGACCATCACCGTCCGGTCGATGCCCATGCCGAAGGCGAATCCGGAGTAGACCTCCGGGTCGATGCCGCAGGCACGCAGCACCCGCGGGTTGACCATGCCGCAGCCGCCCCACTCGACCCACTGCGGCCCCCTGCGGTGCTCTGGGAACCAGACGTCGAACTCGGCCGACGGTTCGGTGAACGGGAAGTAGTGCGGCCGCCACCGGGTCTTCGCCTCCGGCCCGAACATCGCCCGGGCGAAGTGGTCCAGCGTGCCGCGCAGGTGGGCCATCGTGATGCCCTTGTCCACCACCAGGCCCTCGACCTGGTGGAAGACCGGCGCGTGGGTGGCGTCCAGCTCGTCGGTGCGGTAGGCCCGACCGGGCACGATCACGTAGATCGGCGGCTTGCGGGTGAGCATGGTGCGCGCCTGCACCGGCGAGGTGTGCGTACGCAGCACCAGGCCCGAACTCTCGGCGCCCTCCGGCGGTGCGATGTGGAAGGTGTCCATCAGGCCGCGGGCCGGGTGGTCGGCGGGGATGTTGAGCGCGTCGAAGTTGGTCCACTCCAGCTCGACCTCGGGCCCCTCGGCCACCTCGTAGCCCATCCCGACGAAGAAGTCGCTGATCTGCTCCATCAGGGTGCTCAACGGGTGCCGGGCGCCGCGCGGCCGGCGGTCGTACGGCAGGGCCACGTCGACCCGCTCCTCGACCAGCACCCGCTCGGCCTGCTCGCGCTCCAGGGTCTCCTGCCGGGCGGCGTACGCGGCCTCGATCGCGCGGCGGGCCTCGTTGACCCGCTTGCCGGCGTCGGACTTGGCGGCCGGCGGCAGCGCGCCGATCTCCCGCCGCGCCAGGGAGACCGGGGACCGGTCACCGAGGTGCGCGGGGCGCAGCGCGGTCAACGCGTCCGGGTCGGCGGCGGCGGCGAACGCCTTTTCGGCGTCGGCCACGGCCGCGGCCAGGGCGTCCGGGTCGAGCAGGGCGACCTGCTTCGGGTCGTACGGATCGTTGCGGTAGCTCATGGCGTACGGGCACTCCCTCACGGCGGCGCCGGCCCTCACGGGCGGCGAAGCGAGTCTACGGACGCGCGGCTGTGCCGCAGCCCGCCGGTGGGAGTTACGCGCAGGAGGAAGGGTCAGGCCCGCCGCCCGCCGACACCGGCGGGCTGGCTAAACGAACGCCGTGGCGCGTTCATCACGTGGACGACCCCCTGCTGTGGTGGCCGCGCGACCTCAGGGTCGGCGCAGCGCTCTGGCTGAAGCGTACAGGCAGACGGCGGCGGCCGCAGCCAGGTTCAGGCTCTCGGCGCGCCCGTACAGCGGCACCCGGACCCGGGCGTCGGCGGCCCCGGTCAGCTCCTCGGGCAGCCCGTGCGCCTCGGAGCCGAAGAGCCACGCGGTGGGGGCGGCGAGCCGGCCGGCGTCGGCCAGATCGTCGAGATCGCTGTCGCCGTACCCGGTGGTCGCGAGAACGGACAGCCCGGCGGTCCGCAGCGCGTCGACCACCTGGCGGGGGTCGGGGGCGCGGACCACGTCGACGTGGAAGAGGCTGCCGGCCGAGGAGCGCACGCACTTGCCGTTGTACGGGTCGACGGCGTCGCCGGCGAAGACCACCGCCCCGGCGCCGGCGGCGTCGGCGGTGCGCAGCACGGTGCCGGCGTTGCCCGGGTCGCGGATCTCGGCGAGCACCGCGACCAGCCGCGGGCCCCGGGACAGGGCGGTCTCCAGGGGGACGTCGAGCTGCCGGCAGACGGCGACCAGGCCCTGCGGGGCGACGGTCTCGGCGAGCGCGGCGAGCCCGTCGTCGGTCACCTCGGAGACCGGTACGTCGGCCCGGGCGGCCTGCGCCGCGAGGTCGGCGTACCGGTCGAGGGCGGCGGGCGTGCCGAACAGCTCGGTGACCGTCCCGGCGCGGGCCAGCGCCTCGCGGACCGCCTGCGGACCCTCGGCCAGGAACCGGCCGGTGGCCTCGCGGTCCCGGCGGCGTTGCAGCCGGCGAGCCGCGACCACTCTGGGGGTACGCGGGGTGAACGGGCCGGAGACAGCGTCGAGGCGCCTCCCGCGCGATGGTGACTGCATGGGAGACGCCTCGATCTGCGGTGGGTGGATCAGGCGGCCTGGGCCGCGGCGCCACCGGTGCCCTCGGCCGCCACGGCGGCGCGGGCCAGCTCGACGATCGCGGCGAACGCCGCGGCGTCGTTGACGGCCAGGTCGGCCAGGATCTTGCGGTCGACCTCGATGCCGGCCAGGCGCAGGCCCTGGATCAGCCGGTTGTAGGTCATGCCGTTGGCCCGGGCGCCAGCGTTGATGCGCTGGATCCAGAGCTGCCGGAAGTCGCCCTTGCGGTCGCGACGGTCCCGGTAGGCGTACTGCATCGAGTGCAGCACCTGCTCCTTGGCCTTGCGGTACAGCCGGGAGCGCTGACCGCGGTAACCGCTCGCGGTCTCCAGCAGGGTACGACGCTTCTTGTGGGCGTTCACAGCCCGCTTGACGCGTGCCATCTCAACTCCTTCTTCGGTTCAGGTGGCGCGCGTCAGCGGCCGAGCAGCTTCTTGATTCGCTTGACGTCGGCCTTGGCCAGCTCGACCGTGCCGGTCAGCCGCCGGGTGTGGGTGGAGGACTTCTTCTCCAGCTTGTGGCGGAGGCCGGCCTGCTGGGCAACGATCTTGCCCGTGCCGGTCACCTTGACCCGCTTGCCCGTACCCGTGTGGCTCTTCATCTTCGGCATGTGGAACGTCTTCTCCCTGTTACTGGCCGCTGGTGTCAGCGGTCGGGCCGGTCTCGCCGGCTGCGGCGGTCTCGCCGGCCTCCGGGGTCTCGCCGGCCTCCGGAGCACCGGCCTCCTCCGCGGCCCGTTCCCGAGGTCCACCACGGGACGCCGTGGCGGCGACCGCGGAGGCCTTCACGGCCCGGTGCGGGGCGAGAACCATGATCATGTTTCGACCGTCCTGCTTCGGAGCGGCCTCGACGTATCCCAGGTCCGTGATCTCGGACTCGAGCCGGCGCAGGAGCCGGTAACCCAGCTCCGGGCGGCTCTGCTCGCGACCGCGGAACATGATCGTCACCTTGACCTTGTCGCCCGCCTTGAGGAACCGCACCACGTGACCCTTCTTGGTCTCGTAGTCGTGCGGGTCGATCTTCGGCCGGAGCTTCATCTCCTTGATGACGGTCTGCTGCTGGTTACGCCGCGCTTCGCGCGCCTTCAGTGCGCTCTCGTACTTGAACTTGCCGAAGTCCATGAGCTTGCACACCGGCGGGCGCGCCATCGGCGCAACCTCGACCAGGTCCAGGTCGACGTCCGCGGCCAGCTGCAGGGCGCGCTCCAGCGGGACGATGCCCACCTGCTCACCCTCAGGGCCGACCAGTCGGACCTCACGTGCCCGGATCTGTTCGTTCACGCGTGGTTCGACGCTGATGGGGCCTCCTCGAGTCGGTTCTCCTGCGTGTCCGACCCCGCGGGCCCCCGGGTGGGAGCCGCCCGGAAAGCAGAAGGCCCCGGCGCATGCCAGGGCCCGCTCGACCGGTCGGCACGATCACATGATCGCGCATCCGGAACCGGGATGTCCCCGGAACCGGTGACCGGACCCGGCCACCGTCAGGGGCGACTCGGGTGGGAGCAGGCGCTCCGCTTCAAGACCGCCCGCACGTCGGAACGGGGGCAGTCTGGTCGACCTGGCAAGACTACACCCTCGCCCCGGCCATCCCCAACTCGGCCCACCCGTCCCCTTGCGCCCCGGCCTGCGGATTTCCGGGTCAGCGGGGGGCGGGGTCGCCGGCGAGGGCGGCCAGGTGCGCCTGGTGCAGCCGGCGCAGGGCGCGCACGCCCTCGACCGCCAGCTCCTTGTCGGCCGCCTGGAGGGCGACCATCGGCAGCAGGTCGTCGTCGTGCAGCTCCAGGCTGGCCCACGGGGCGCCCCGGTCGAAACGGACCCCGCGGACGACCTCCCAGGGCAGCTCGTACGAGCCGATCACGTTGCGCACCCGGACGCCCCTGGCGTCGGCCACCACCCGCGGCCGGGTGAAGAGCAGGATGCCGAGCGCGCCGAAGACGCCCAGCCCGATCATGGCCAGCTGGTCGCCGCGCTGGAACGTGCCGTAGCCGTCGCCGGTCCGGCCGGTCAGCGAGGTCGCCACCAGGCTGAAGACCACCAGCAGGGTCGCCGCCGAGGCCCAGCAGACCACCCGGATCCGCCGCGGCCGCACGGTCACCAGTGCATCGCTCACCCGACCAGTCTGCCATCCGGCTCCGGGCTCCGGTCCGGTGCCACACCGATCGCGGCGCGTCGCCGCCCACCGGCCACCACGACCGCGACCAGGGTGAGCGCCGCGCCGGCCAGCACCGGCAGCCGGGCACCGGCCCCACCGGGCAGCAGCACGTCCAGCAGCAGCGCGCCGCCGAGCTGCCCGGCGACCAACGCCAGCCCGGTCCGCAGCACGCCGACCGCGCGTACCCCGACCAGCAGGGAGAGCACGATGCCCACGCCGAGCAGGCCGCCCCCGTACAACCACCACTGCCCCGGCCAACCGGGGCGGGTGGCGAACGCGCCGACCAGCGCCGCGACCGCCAGGATCACCGGGGTGCCCACGGCGAAGTTGACCGCGATGCCGGCCGCGGTGGTGCTGGCGGCGGAGACCCGCCCGTTCAGCGCCGACTGGAGGGCGACCGCCAGGCCACCCGCCACCGCGAGCAACACCAGACCGACCGCCAGGTCGCCGACCGGCCGGCCGAGCTGGGCCAGGGTCACCGCGCCGACGCCGAGCAGCGCCCCGGCCACCCGGGCACGGTGAACGGCAGCCGCCCCACCGGGGCCAGGCCGGCCCGGTCCACCGCCAGCCCGCCGACGCTGCCCCCGGCGACCTGGGCGATGGTGAAGACCGCCACCCCCAGCACCGGGACGACGTACGTGCCGATCACCACGATCGCCGCGCCGCCGAGCCCGCCCAGGTACGACCACCAGGGCAGCCCGGACCGGCGCAGCACGGCCAGTCCGGCGCGCATCGACGGGACGGCGAACAGCCCCAGCACGACGAGCAGGCTGCCGCCGAGGTTGTTGACCACCGCGCCGAGCACCGGGTTGCCGGCGCGCTCGCCCAGCTCGGCGTTGACCACGCCCTGGGCCGCCGACGCCGCCCCGCCCAGCACCACCAGGGGGAGGGCGGCCGACGAGGGGAGCGGCCTCACAGCCGGCAGGCGTGGATGTTGGTGACCAGGATCGCCCGGGCGCCCAGCTCGTAGAGCTCGTCCATGATCCGGTGCGCGTCGTCGCGCTGCACCATCGCCTGCACGGCGACCCAGCCCTCCCGGTGCAGCGGGGAGACGGTCGGCGACTCGATCCCGGGGGTCAGCGAGCTGGCCCGGTCGAGCAGGCCGGCCGGCACGTCGTAGGCGAGCATCACGTATCGCCGGGCGACCAGCACGCCGTGCAGCCGGCGGAGCAGCTGCTCGGACTGGGCGCAGCCGGGCGCCCCGACGCGCCGGACCAGCACCGCCGAGGAGACCAGCAGCGGCTCGCCGATGATCTGCAGGCCGGCCTGGCGCAGGGTGGCGCCGGTGGAGACCACGTCGGCCACCACGTCGGCCACGCCCAGGCGGACCGCGTTCTCCACCGCGCCGTCGAGCCGGATGACGTCCGCGCTCAACCCGTTGTCGTCGAGGTAGCGGCGGACCACCCCCGGGTACGCGGTCGCGATCCGGTGCCCGCCCAGCTCCTTCGGCGAGTCGATGGTGTCCGGGCTGGCCGCGAAGCGGAACGTGGCCCCGCCGAAGGCGAGGTCGACGATCTCCTCGGCCGGGGCGCCGGAGTCGACCAGCAGGTCCCGGCCGGTGATGCCGAGGTCCAGGTCGCCGGAGCCGACGTAGGTGGCGATGTCCCGGGGCCGCAGGTAGAGGAATTCGACGTCGTTGGCCTCGTCGCGGCAGACCAGGTCCTTGGGGTCGCGGCGCTGCCGGTAACCGGCCTCGCGCAGCATCTGGGCGGCCGGCTCGGCCAGGGTGCCCTTGTTGGGTATGGCGACACGCAGCATGACGGAGTGCTCCTTCGATCGGGATTGATCAACGGGTGGGGGCACTCAGAGATGTCGGTAGACGTCCTTGAGCTCGAGACCGGTGGCGAGCATCAGCACCTGGGCCTGGTAGAGCAGCTGGGATATCTCCTCGGCGGCCCGCTCCGGGCCCTCGTGCTCGGCGGCCATCCACGACTCGGCCGCCTCCTCGACGACCTTCTTGCCGATGAAGTGCACCCCCCGCTCCAGCGCCTCTACGGTGCCCGAGCCCGGGGTGCCGGCGGCGGCCTTGGCCTGCAGCTCGGCGAACAGCTCCTCGAACGTCTTCACGGGACGCGATTCTTCCAGCCGTCCGTCGTCGCCATACGCTCCGGGTCCGGCGCGGCGGAACCCCGACCACATTCCGGACGGGCGGTCCTGCCGGCGCCGAGCGTCGGGACCGCGCCCGCAGCGGCCCGCAGGTGGGCCGCTCGGACGCTACGAAGCTGATGACGTCAACGATTCATCCGGCGATACGCGAATCGTGGTCGGGCGGCTGTGCTCGGTGGCGAAATCCTGCGCTGCTCCCGGTGTCCCGGTACGCCGCCGGACTTTTACGGGACGAGAAGGGCAGGATGTCCGGTCGCCGCCGCGCCCGGTCCGGGCTGGTGAGTCATCCGCGACATCAGCTTCGTAGTGGGCAACCGGACTACTCGCGGCGGCCTGGCCGGGGCGACCGCGACGCCCACACCCCGGGCGGTCCGGTCAGCCGCCGAAGCCGACCCGCTGGCCGTTGGCCGCGGCGAGGCCGCGGATCGCCAGCGCGGCGTCCAGCGCCGCCACGGTCGCCGCCCAGCCCTTGTCCTCCGCCGAGCCGGGCAGCCCGGCCCGGTCCCGGGCCTGCTCGATGGTCTCCACCGTGAGCACCCCGTGCGCGACCGGCTTGCCCTCGTCCAGGGCCACCCGGGTCAGCCCGTCGGTGACCGAACGGCAGACGTAGTCGAAGTGCGCCGTCGCGCCGCGGACCACCACGCCGAGGGCGACCACCACGTCGTACCGGCGGGCCATCGCCTGGGCCACCACGGGCAGCTCCACCGAGCCGGCGACCCGGGCCACCACCGCCCGGGCGCCGCACGCCTGCGCGGCGGCGACCGCCCGGTCGACCATGTGGTCGGTCAGGTCGCCGTGCCAGCGCGCGGCGACCACGCCCACCGTCAGCCCGGCGGCGTCCACCGCCGTCACGCCCGGTTCGCCGAAACCCGCCATGTCTACGCTCCGATCTCGTCGCCGTCGACCGGGCGGCCCATCGGCGCCTCGGTCACCTCGTCCAACTCGTCCAGCAGGTGCCCCATCCGGTCCCGCTTGGTGCGCAGGTACCGCACGTTCTCCGGGTTCGACCGGATCGGCAGCCCCTCGCGGCCGCTCACGGTGAGGCCGTAGCCCTCCAGGCCGGCCCGCTTGGCCGGGTTGTTGGTGAGCAGCCGCATCGAGCGGACGCCGAGGTCGTAGAGGATCTGCGCGCCGGTGCCGTAGTCCCGGGCGTCCGCGGGCAGCCCCAGGTCGAGGTTCGCGTCGACGGTGTCCCGGCCCAGGTCCTGGAGCTGGTAGGCCTGGAGCTTGTGCAGCAGGCCGATGCCGCGTCCCTCGTGCCCGCGCACGTAGAGGACCACCCCGCGCCCCTCCTGGGCCACCCGGGCCAGGGCGGCCTGCAGCTGCGGGCCGCAGTCGCAGCGCAGCGAGCCGAAGACGTCGCCGGTGAGGCACTCGGAGTGCACCCGGACCAGCACGTCCCGCCCGTCGCCGAGGTCGCCGATGACCAGCGCGATGTGCTCGGCGGAGTCGTAGTCGCTGCGGTAGCCGAGCGCCCGGAAGACCCCGTACGGGGTGGGCATCCGCGCGTCCGCGACCTGCTCCACCTGCTTCTCATTCCGCCGCCGGTACGCGATCAGGTCGGCGATGGTGACCAGGGTGAGCCCGTGCTCGGCGCAGAACTTCTCCAGGTCAGGCAGGCGCATCATGGTGCCGTCGTCGTTGACCAGCTCGCAGAGCACCCCGGCCGGGCGCAGCCCGGCCAGCCGGGTCAGGTCGACCGCCGCCTCGGTGTGCCCGGGCCGGCGCAGCACCCCGCCCTCGCGAGCCCGCAGCGGCACCACGTGCCCGGGGCGGGCCAGGTCGGTGGGGTCGGTGGCGGCGTCGGCGAGCAGCCGGATGGTGTGCGACCGGTCCGCCGCCGAGATGCCGGTGCTGATCCCCTCCCGGGCATCCACGGTCACCGTGTACGCGGTGCCGCGCCGGTCCTGGTTGGTGTGGTGCATCGGCGGCAGGTCCAGCCGGTCGCACTCGCTCTCGGTCAGCGGCACGCAGATGTAGCCCGAGGTGTAGCGGACCATGAAGGCCACCAGTTCGGGCGTGGCCCGCTCGGCCGCGAAGATCAGGTCACCCTCGTTCTCGCGGTCCTCGTCGTCGACCACGACGACGGGCCGGCCGGCGGCGATGTCCGCCACCGCCTGCTCGATGCTGCCAAAGGCGCTCATGCCACTGCCTCCGAGTAGGTGGGCGGGATCGGGGTGGGAGCCGGCGGGGCGGCCCGCGAGGCCCGCCACCAGGCGGCCAGGCCCCAGACGCAGAACGCGCCGTAGACCAGGTACATGGCGGCGGAGGGGTAGAAGCCGCCGCGCAGCAGCAGCGGCACGCCGACCGCGTCGACGGCGATCCAGATCAGCCAGAACTCGACCCACCCGCGGGCCATGCCGTAGGTGGCGAGCAGGCTGCCGACCAGGATCCAGGCGTCCGGCAGCGGACCCCACGAGCCGAGCGCGGCCAGCGCGGGGTACCCGGCCGCGGTGCCGACCGCCGCCGCCGCGAGCAGGCCCAGGCGTTCCCGGCCGGTGGCCCAGCGAGGCGTCACGGCGGGCTGCTCCCCCGCCCCGGCGCGGCGGTTGCGCGACCAGCGCCACCAGCCGTAGACGCTGACCGCGAAGAAGAAGACCTGCCGGCCGGCCTGGCCGTAGAGGTCGTGCGCCTGCGGGGTGGCGAAGACACCGCCGAGGAAGACGGTGAACAGCAGCGCGTTGCCGATCATGCCGACGGGCCAGGCCCAGACCAGCCGGCGCAGCCCGAACAGCGCCGAGGCCAGGCCGAAGACGTTGCCGACGATCTCCCGGACCAGGACCGGCGAACCGGCCACCTGGACCTGGGCGTCGAGCAGCCAGCCGAGCGGGCCCATCAGCGGTCACCACCGGGCAGGGCGCCCCCGGCGAGGCGGTCGCCGAGCAGCCGCTCGACGTACTTCGCCAGCACGTCCACCTCGAGGTTGACCGGGTCGCCGACGCCCTTGGCGCCGAGCGTGGTCAGCTTGAGGGTGGTGGGGATCAGCCCGACGCCGAACCAGTCGTCGCCGACCTCGGCGACGGTCAGCGAGACGCCGTCGATGGTGATCGAGCCCTTCTCCACCACGTACCGGGACAGCGCGGCGGGCAGCCGGAACCGGACGGTCTCCCACTGCGCGGCCGGTTCCCGGGAGATCAGCTCGCCGACCCCGTCGACGTGGCCCTGGACCAGGTGCCCGCCGAGCCGGCTGCCGAGCGCGGCGGCCCGCTCCAGGTTGACCGGGTCGCCCGGGCGGAGCGCGCCCAGCGCGGAGCGGCGCAGGGTCTCGCCCATCACGTCGGCGGTGAAGACGCCGCCGTCGACGTCGACCACGGTCAGACAGACCCCGTTGACCGCGATGGAGTCGCCGTGCCGGGCGTCCGAGGTGACCAGCGGGCCGCGGATGGCGACCAGCGCGGAGTCACCCCCGGTCTCGGTGGTCCGGACGACCTCGCCCAGTTCCTCGACGATGCCGGTGAACATGTCAGGCCTCCCTCTTCCGGGGCAGCGCGGTGATCCGCAGATCGGGTCCGACCTGCGTAACGTCGGTGAGTTCCAATTCGATGGCGTCGGCGATGGTCCCCACACCCGCGTCGAGCAGGGCGGTGGGGCCGGCGCCGAGCACCTTCGGCGCGACGTACCCGACGACCTTGTCGACCAGCCCGGCGGCGAGGAACGCGCCGGCCAGCCGGGGGCCGCCCTCCAGCAGGGCCGCCCGCACGCCGCGGTGATGCATCTCGGCCAGCAGCGCCGGCAGGTCGACCCGGCCGTCCGGGCCGGCCCCGACCTCCGCGGCGGTGGCGATCCACGTCGCGCGGCGCCGTCGCGGACCCGGGCCGCCGGGGGCGTACGCCCCGCGCTGTCCACCACCACACGCAGCGGCTGCCGAATCGCGAGGGTGCCGTCGCGCAGGTTGCGGGCGGTGAGCCGGGGGTCGTCGGCGAGCACGGTGCCGACCCCGGCGATGACCGCGTCGACGGTGCCGCGCAGCGCGTGCACGTCGATCCGGGCCGCCTCCGAGGTGATCCACATGCTGGTGCCGTCGGCGGCGGCGGAGCGCCCGTCGAGCGTGGCGGCGTACTTCCAGATGACGTACGGCCAGCCCCGGCGCATCGAGGTGAGCCAGGCGACGTTGCCGGCCTCGGCCTCCTCGGCGCGTACCCCCAAATCGACCTGGATCCCGGCGGCGCGCAGGGTGGCGGCCCCGCCGGAGGCGACCGGGTTGGGGTCGCCGACGGCGACCACCACCCGGGCCACGCCGGCCTGGATCAGCGCGTGGCTGCAGGGTCCGGTGCGGCCGGTGTGGTCGCAGGGTTCCAGGGTGACCACGGCGGTGCCGCCGCGGGCCCGCCGGCCGGCCTGGGCGAGCGCGACGATCTCGGCGTGCGGCCCGCCCGCGTACGCGTGGAAGCCCTCGCCGACGACCTCGCCGTCCGGGTCCAGGAGCACGCAGCCGACCACCGGATTGGGGCTGGTAGTGCCCAGCCCGCGGGCGGCCAGCGCGATCGCGCGACGCATCGCCTCATCGATGGAGACGCTCGTCATCGCCAGCCCCTGCCCTCTCACTCGCCGGTCGCGCGCGGGCGGGGCGGGAGGTGACGGCACGGCGTGCCGCAGGCAGGCGGCGGCGGAGATCCGGGGACGGCACGGCCGGCCCCGGGGAGCCCACGCGGCGCTGAGGGTGTCAGCGGCCAGCAGGGGGCCCTCCCCGTCCCGCGCGCTGTCTCCCATCCGGACTGTCGGGGGGCGGACGGACCGCTCCCCACCGTCGGCCCCGGATTCTCACCAGGTCCACCGTCCGGCCGAAGCCGTCCGGGTCGCGGGCTTACCACGGTCGGACCGTGGATCACCGCCGGTTCGGAATTTCACCGAGCCCCGCCAGCGCGTGGTGGGTACACCGGAAGTCTTACACGCCGGACCGCCCCCGTCGCCAGGGGAGGCGAGGTAGCTCACAGATGTCCGGTTACGGTCAGGTGACGCCGCGCCGCCGGTCGACCGCCACGTACGACCCGGGCTGGCTCTTCGCGACCGTCTTCATCTCCGAGGCCACCGCGATCGCCTCCAGCGGGTCCGAGAAGCGCTTCCCGGAGTCGGAAAGGGAGACGCCGATGGAGAGGGTGACCAGCGCGGCCCGCCGGATGTTGCCCCGCCGGTCCTTCAGCTCGACGAACCCGCGCTCCCGGTCGGTCGGGTCGTAGAGGGCGTCCGCGGCCTTCTCGAAGTCGACCACCGCCCGGCTGGTCAGCGGCCGGACCTGGCCGGGGGTGCAGACGATGACGAAGTCGTCGCCGCCGACGTGGCCGAGGAAGGCCGGCGGCAGCCCGATCGAGACCACCGCCCGGTGCAGGCTGCGGGCCAGGGCCGAGATGAACTCGTCGCCGCGGACGAAGCCGTACCGGTCGTTGACGCTCTTGAACCGGTCGATGTCGATGTACCCGACCGCGTAGTCGACGCCGTTGCGGACCCGGTCGCTGATCTCCCGCCGGATCCGGCTGTTGCCGGGCAGCCCGGTCAGCGGCGAGACCTCCCGGAACTCCTTGTTGCGGCGCAGGGTGGAGCTGACCCGGGCCACCAGCTCGGCGGTGTCGAAGGGCTTGACCAGGTAGTCGTCGGCGCCGGCGCTGAGGCCGTGCACCTTGTCCACGGTCATTCCCTTGGCGGTCAGCATGATCACCGGCAGAGCGGCGGTCATCGGGTCGGCGCGCAGCCGGCGGGTCAGCTCCAGGCCGTCGATGCGCGGCATCATCAGGTCGACCACGGCCAGGTCCGGTCGTTGTCGCTCGATCACCTCGAGCGCCTCCTGGCCGTCGCCGGCATGGATCACCTCGAAGCCGTGCAGCCGCAGGTTGAACTCGACGAAACGGGCGATGTCCTCGTCGTCGTCGACGACCAGGATGACGTCGGGTCGCTCGCCGGCCGGGTCCACCTCAGGCCCCGCTGGCCGCGCGTTCCGCCAGGGCGCGCAGGCGGCGTACCGCCTCGGCCGGGTCGCCGGCCCCGTAGACGGCGGTGCCGGCGACGAACGCGTCCGCGCCGGCGGCCGCGGCCTGCTCGATGGTGTCGGCACCGATCCCGCCGTCGACCTCGATGCGCAACTCGAGGTGGCCGCTGTCGACGTGCCCGCGGGCGGTCCGCACCTTGTCGAGGAGCTGCGGGATGAACCGCTGGCCGCCGAACCCGGCCTTGATCGTCATGATCAGCAGGGTGTCGAAGCTGGGCAGCAGGTCGAGGTACGGCTCGATCGGGGTGTCCCGGTCGATCGCCAGCCCGGCCTTCGCCCCGGCCGAGCGCAGGTCCTTCGCCAGGGCCACCGGGTCGTCGCACGCCTCGGCGTGGAACGTCACGTTGTACGCCCCGGCGTCGGCGTACCCGGGCGCCCAGCGGCGTGGATCCTCGATCATGAGGTGCACGTCGAAGGGCAGCTCGGTCACGGCGCGCAGGCTCTGCACCACCGGCAGCCCGATCGTCAGGTTCGGCACGAAGTGGTTGTCCATGACGTCCACGTGCAACCAGTCGGCGGCATGCTCTACGGCGCGGACCTCGTCGGCGAGGCGGGCGAAATCGGCGGCCAGGATGCTCGGCGCGACGATGGGCGGCGGTACGGTCACGGGGCCAGTGTACGAATGCGGTCACCCGCCGCTCGCGGCACGGCACCAACCCGGACCCGCTGTGACCCGGCCGTGACCGATGGTGCAGAATCGGCCCTCCCGGACCCGAAAACCCGGACGAAAAGCCAGCCGCGACTGGCCGATCGGCGGAAACACCGCAACACTCCATCGGGGACGGTCACATATGCTGCACGCCCGGCGGCGGGCCGCCGTACGGGCCGCGGCGACCGGCTGCCATCTCCCGGAAGGGGCGGACGATGCGACGGTGGCTCGTGGCGCTGGCGCTGGCCGGCACGGCGACGGCGGTGCTGAGCGGCTGCGTCCAGCCGCACCGGGCCGACGGCGACCTGATCGACGACTGGCCCGCCCTGCCGGCGCCCAAGTTGTTCATCCCCGCCACGGACGCCTGCCTGCCCCGGATCACCGCGGTCGTGCAGGCCGGCACCTACGAGACGGTGGCCTGCGGGCGCAGCCACCTGGCCGAGGCCGTGCACGTCGGCGCGTTCACCGGGCCGGCCGCGGCCGGCGCCCGTCCCGAACCCGGGTCCGCCGCGCTGCGTACCGCCCGGGCCGAATGCGACCAGCGGGCCCGGGAGGTGATCGGCGGGGACTGGCACTCCGCCCGGCTCACCATGAACATCGCGGTGCCCTCGGTGACCGCCTGGCTCGCCGGCGCCCGCTGGTACCGGTGCGACCTGGCGGAGACCGACAGCATCGACAACACCCGGCCGGCCAACCGGGTGGGCAGCCTGCGCGGCGCGATGGTCGGCGACAACCCGCTGGTGCACCGGTGCTTCGACCCGAAGCTGATCGGCAACAACCTGAACTACATGGCGCCGGTGCTCTGCACCGAGCCGCACCGGGCCGAGTTCGTCGGCGTCTACGTGGAACGCGACATGAGCTGGGCGGATTTCACCCGGTCGAGCCAGCAGGTGCACCGGCGCTGCATGGCGCTCATCGCCGTCTTCGCCAACGTGCCCAACAACAGCGACCTGCCGTACCGGGCCGGATCGATCTTCTACCCGCCGTCGCAGCGGGAGTGGGAGGAGGGCGACCGGGGGGTGCGCTGTTTCCTGTGGAGCGACGACCGGAGGCTCACCCGCTCAATGCGCGGCGTCGGCCCGCAGGGACTACCCGTCATCTGAGCCCGGGTGCCGTATGCTGCTGCGCCGTGGCGTACCGGCGGTGCCAGCCGGCCGGCGCGACGACGGACGACGGGGAGGTCGGCGAATGCGGCGGTGGTGGACGGCGGTCGCCGTGGCCGGGACGGCGGTGCTGGTGCTCGCCGGTTGCGGCGCGCCCGCCGGGGTGGACCGAAACCTGGCCGACGACTGGCCGGCCCTCGCGCCGGCGAAGGGCTTCGTCCCGCAGAACGGCGCCTGCCATCCCACGGTCCAGGACATCGGCTACCTCAGCGGCTACAACCCGGTCGAGTGCACCGCCTCCCACCGGGCGGAGACCCTGCACGTCGGCACACTGACCGGGCCGGACGCCGAGCGGGGCGCTCCCCCGCGAACCGGCTCGGCCGGCGCGCGGACCGCCCGCGTCGAGTGCGACAAGCAGGTCGGCAAGGCGGTGGGCGCGGACTGGCGGTCCGGGCGACTGCTGGTCTCGGTGGTGTTCCCGTCCGCGGTGGCCTGGACGGGCGGCGCCCGCTGGTTCCGCTGCGACGTCTCCGAGGTGGCCAGCCTCGACGACGGCAGCATCATCCCGCGCCGCGCCTCGTTGCGCGGCGCGCTGGCCCCGGGCTCCCCGCTCGCCTACGGCTGCTTCAACCCGAAGCTGGTCAAGGACGACATCGACGAGATGCGGCCGGTGGCCTGCACCGGCAAGCACCACGCCGAGTTCGTCGGCGTGTGGCAGGCGCCGGACATCAGCTACGCCGAGTTCCGGCGCACCTCACTGCGGGCGCACAAGGCCTGCCGGGGCCTGATCGCCAAGTACGTCAAGGTGCCGAACAACAGCGATCTGCAGTACCGCGCCGGCACCGTCATCTACCACCCCTTCGAGGAGGAGTGGCGGGACGGCAACCACGGCGTGCAGTGCTTCCTCTGGATCGACGACCGCACGTTGACCCGGTCGTTGAAGGGCGCCGGGACCAGGAGCCTGCCGATCCAGTGAGTGGGGCGGGCCGCTCGCCCGCCCCACTGACCGGTCCCGGCTAGCCGGCCTGCAGCGTCACGTCGTCGACCACGAAGCTGGTCTGCAACGACGAGTCCTCGACGCCGGTGAACTTCAGCGTCACGGTCTGGCCCGCGTACGCGGCCATGTTGAACGTGCGCTGCGCGTAGCCGGTGGCGGCGTTCAGGTTCGAGTACGTCGCCAGCGTGGTGGTGCCGACCTGGACGGTCAGCCTGTCGTACGCCGTCGAGCTGGTGGTCTCGGCGGTGTCGATGTGCAGCCAGAAGGCCAGCGTGTAGCTGGCGCACCCGGCCGGCACGGTCACCGACTGGGACAGCGTGTCGGTGTGGGTGCTGCCGTACCCGTCCAGCCAGGCCTTGTAGGAGCCGGTCGGGCCGCCTGGCCGGTCGAGTTGGTGATCACTCCGGAGGTGGCGGTCCACGGGGTGGTACCGGACTCGAAGCTGCTGTTGCCGATCAGCTGGCCGCCGGCACAGCCGCCGGTGCCGGTCACAGTGAGGCCGTACGTCGCGCTGTGGCTGACCGAGCCGGTGCCGGTGACCGTGACGGTGAAGGTGCCGGTGGCAGCGGTCGCCGAGGCGCTGACCGTCATGGTGGCCGAGCCGCCGGAGGTCACCGAGGACGGGCTGAAGGACACCGTCACCCCGCTCGGCGCGCCGGTGGCCGACAGGTTCACCGTCTGCGCGTTGCCGCTGGTGGTCGTGGTGCTGACCGTCGCGATGGTCGTCGCGCCCCGGGCCACGCTGCCGGCGGTGGGGCTCACCGCCACGGCGAAGTCGTTGGTCGGGGTGCCGCCGACCGCGAGCTGCCAGATCGCGTACGCGACGCCGTCGGCGCTGCGGTTGAGGATGGTCGCGTTGATGTTGCTGGCGGTGTCGCACGACCGGTGTTGACTTCCTCCACCGCCATGAATGGCGGGGATTCCCTCCGCGCTGCGCGGCGCAACGCCCGGGTGGGTTCCTGCTTCACCGCGATCCGCCGGAGGTTGCCCCGGTCTTACGTCCGCTCCACAGGCGTTTTTCGTCTCCACATGCCCTGCGGCGACAATGTCACGCTGTGTCCGTCGTGACGCTTCGGGGCTTCCGGAACTACCCTTCGCCCCGCACGTGGTCACCGTACCACCGCCTGCCCACGTTACGTCAACGGCACGGCTCGGGCCTTGGCGGCCCTCCCCGCGCGGCCTTCACCCCCGCCCTGAAGGGCGGAGCACTGGCCCGCATTCCGGTAGCAGGAGTCGTACGCGGAGTTGGCGGTGCCGCCCCACTTGCTGGCCTGGGTGGTGGTCTTGCGGGCGCTGGCGCCGGTGGCGTAGCCGGAGGTGGCGATGCCGGCCTGCTGGAACGGGTAGTCGTCGGAGCGGCCCTGCCCCTCGACGTTCTCCTCGGGCTGGATGTTCAGCGAGTCCCAGTACGCCTTCAGCGGCGCGGCCGTGGTGGAGGTGATCCGGTTGATGAAGTAGCCGCCGTTGGGCGAGCCGACCATGTCGAAGTTGTAGTAGCCCTTGAGGTAGCTCTTCTGGGTGGCGCTGAGCGAGCGGGCGCCGCGCTGGCCGTCGTCGCGGCCAGCGTCGCCGTCATGCCGGCGCAGAGGGCGAGCGCGAGGCCCGCGATCGGGGTACGACGTCTCATCGAGACTCCTCGTGGGGATCGGCGGGGGCGGATCGGGGGTGATGCCGATAATCGATACAGTTACATGTATCGATTAAGGAGTCAACGGGGTGTCACAAGCCCGGCGCGGTCGGGGGCGGGTGGGGCAGGCATAACCCACCGCATCCGAGCAGGTCAATGCGGTACGTCGCGGGTTCAGCCCCGGCGCAGCACCGCCAGGAACATCGCGTCGGTGCCGTGCCGGTGCGGCCAGAGCTGCACCGTGGGCCCGTCGCCCAGCCCCGGCATGCCGGCCGGCATCAGCGGCCGGGCGTCGACGAAGTCGACCGGCAGGCCGCACCGGCGGGCCGCCTCGGTCACCGTCACATGCGTCTCCACCGTGTGCGGGGAGCAGGTGACGTAGGCGACCAGGCCGCCCGGGCGGACCGCGCGCAGCGCCGCGGTGAGCAGCTCCCGCTGCAACCGGGTCAGCGGCGGCAGGTCCGAGGGCTGGCGGCGCCAGCGGGACTCCGGTCGCCGGCGCAACGAGCCCAACCCGGTGCAGGGGGCATCTACCAGTACCCGGTCGAAGTGCCCCTCGGCAGCTCCGGGTCCCCGCCGACCGTCCGCCCGTCGGTGGCGAGCACAGCCACCGGCAGGCCCCGGGTGGCCTGTTCGACCAGCCGGGCCCGGTGCTCGGCCACCTCCACCGCGGTGAGCCGGGCGCCGCGCTGCGCCGCCAGGGCGCCGAGCAGGCCGGCCTTGCCGCCCGGTCCCGCGCAGAGGTCGAGCCAGCGGGCGTCCGGGCCGTCCAACGGCGCCACCGCCAGGGCATTCGCCACCAGCTGGGAGCCCTCGTCCTGGACGTGCGCCCGCCCCTCGATCACCGCCCGCAGGTCACCCGGCGCGCCGCCGGACAGGTAGACCGCGTACGGCGAGAAGGCGCCCGGGGCGCCGCCCACCTCGTCGGCCAGCTCCACCGGGTCCGCCAGGCCCGGCCGGGCGCACAGGTGTACCGGCGGCCGCTCGTTGTCCTCGATCAGCAGCCGCTCGGTCTCGCCGAGATCGCCGCCCAGCGCCTCGGCGAACGCCCGGACGATCCACTGCGGGTGGCTGTACGCCAGCGCGAGATGGCCGACCGGGTCGGTCTCCGTCGCCGGGGCGAGCTTCGCCACCCAGCCGTCGAGGTCCCGGGTGGTGATCTCGCGGAGCACCGCGTTGGCGAAGCCGGTGGCGCCCGGGCCCACCGACCGCACCAGGTCGACGGTGGAGGAGACCGCCGCGTGCGCAGGCACCCGGGTGTGCAGGAGCTGGTACGCCCCGAGCCGCAGCGCGTCGCGTACCGGCGGGTCGATCCGCTGCACGTCCCGCCCGGCGGCGTCGGTGATGATCGCGTCGAGGGTGCCGGTCTGGCGCAGCGTGCCGTAGGTCAGCTCGGTGGCGAAGGCGGCGTCCCGACCGACCAGCCCCTCCTCCCGCAGCATCGCCGGCAGCACCAGGTTGGCGTACGCGTCGTCCCGGTGCACCGCCGCGATCGCCTGGTACGCGACCTGCCGCGGCAGGTCGACGGCGGGCCGGACCGGCCGCCGGCCGGCGCCACGCCGGTCCGCGCCGAACTGGCCGCCGCGCGGGCGGT
>NZ_JAEVHJ010000026.1:0-39628 GCF_016802855.1 Micromonospora sp. ATA51
AATGGAGCCCAACCCGCGCCACCTGGACACTGCCGCCCGCCGGATGCGGCGTCTGGCCCGGCGCGTGTCTCGCCGGGTCGGCCCGGACCGGCGCACCGGCCGGCGTGCGTCGAAGCGGTGGGAGCGGGCCCGCGCCCGGCTCGGCCGGGCGCACGCCCGGGTCGCTCATCTGCGCCGCGACGGCCTGCACAAGCTCACCACCCGGCTCACCCGCGAGTACGGCACCATCGTGGTGGAAGACCTCAACGTGGCCGGGATGCTCGCCAACCGGCGGCTGGCCCGAAGCGTCGCCGACGCCGGGTTCGCCGAACTGCGCCGGCAACTGGCCTATAAAACCTCATGGAACGGTGGGCGGCTGGTGGTGGCCGACCGGTGGTATCCGTCCTCGAAGACCTGCTCGGGCTGCGGCGTAGTGAGAGCCAAACTCGCCCTGTCCGAGCGCATCTACACCTGCACCCTGTGCGGCCTGGTCCTGGACCGGGATGTCAATGCCGCACGGAACCTGGCCGCCCTGGCGGTCACCGTCGCCGGGAGTGGCTCGGAGACGCGAAACGGACGTGGAGCCGACCGTAAGACCCCGCTCGCGGGGCTGGTGGCTGTGAAACGTCAACCCGGCACCGCCAGAGCGGGTAACACCGGGACCGTCCCACCGCAAGGCAGGACATCCAATCATGAGCCCACCCACGCGCCATGAAAGGAAACAGAGTCGTGACCGAGTTCTACGACTGGGACGACGTGCGTCAGGAGCTTGGCGGTGACGACGCAGCCTACGAGCGCGAGCGGGCCCGGACCGAAGCGTGGGTGAGCGCCTTCCACCTCGCGGAGGAGCGCAAGCGGCTGGGGCTCACGCAGCGGCAGGTCGCCGATCTCATGGGGGTCACACCCGGACGGGTCAGCCAGATCGAGAACGGCGACCTCGACGTCAACGAGGTAGCAACGCTGAGCCGGTACGCCACCGCCCTCGGTGCCCGGCTGCGGATCATCTTCGACTACGGCAACGACCTTCGCCAGATCGTCTGAGGGGCGACGACGTCCTCGCGTTCCGGGTGTGGTTGGTCGGCGAGGACGTCGTCGATACGGCGCTCGGCGGGGAGCTGACCGGGTCAGGGGGCGAGGTGGGAGCGGATCAGGAATCTCACGCCGTCGGGGGCCTCCAGGGAGAAGCCGCTGCCTCGGCCGGGGACCACGTCGACGGTGAGCCTGGTGTGTTTCCAGAGGTCCCACTGGGACTTCGACATCCAGAACTCGACCGGCTCGGGGACGCCGTCCACGGCGAGCGCCGCGAGGAGGATGTCGGAGCCGCCGGTGCGGAACTCGCCGGCCGGGTAGCACATCGGGGCGCTGCCGTCGCAGCAGCCGCCGGACTGGTGGAACATCAGCGGCCCGTGCCGTCCCCGCAGTGACCGGATCAGTTCGGCCGCCGCGGGCGTGACCGTCACGGGCGGCGGCGCCGCGGCGCCCGGCGAACCGGGCACCGCGGCCCCGTCGGACACGGCACTCAGTGGCACCGTGGTCCCGTCGGAGACGGCGTCCATCAGAAGAAGCCGAGCTTCTTGGTGGAGTAGCTGACCAGCAGGTTCTTGGTCTGCTGGTAGTGCTCCAGCATCATCTTGTGGTTCTCCCGGCCGATGCCGGACTGCTTGTACCCGCCGAACGCGGCGTGCGCCGGGTAGGCGTGGTAGCAGTTGGTCCAGACCCGCCCGGCCTGGATGGCCCGGCCGGCCCGGTACGCGGTGTTCATGTCCCGGGTCCACACGCCTGCCCCGAGGCCGTACAGCGTGTCGTTGGCGATCTTCACCGCGTCGTCGAGGTCGGCGAAGGAGGTCACCGAGACGACCGGGCCGAAGATCTCCTCCTGGAAGATCCGCATCGAGTTGTCGCCCTCGAAGACGGTCGGCTCGACGTAGTACCCGCCGGACAGTTCGCCGCCAAGGTCCGCCCGTGAACCGCCGGTGAGCACCCGGGCGCCCTCCTGCCGGCCGATGTCCAGGTAGGACAGGATCTTCTCCAGCTGGTCGTTGGAGGCCTGCGCGCCGATCATCGTGTCGGTGTCCAGCGGGTGGCCCTGCTTGACCGCCTTGGTCCGGTCCACCGCCGCCGCCAGGAAGTCCGAGTAGTGGCCCTGCTGGATCAGCGCCCGGGACGGGCAGGTGCAGACCTCACCCTGGTTGAGGGCGAACATGGTGAAGCCCTCGAGCGCCTTGTCCAAGAACTCGTCGGAGCGAGCACTGACGTCGTCGAAGAAGATGTTCGGGCTCTTGCCGCCCAGTTCCAGGGTGACCGGTTTGATGTTCTCGCTGGCGTACTGCATGATCAGCCGCCCGGTGGTGGTCTCGCCGGTGAACGCGACCTTCGCCACCCGCGGTGAGGAAGCCAGCGGCTTGCCCGCCTCCACGCCGAAGCCGTTGACGATGTTCACCACGCCCGGCGGCAGCAGGTCGGCGACCAGCGAGAGCCAGTAGTGGATCGACGCCGGGGTCTGCTCGGCGGGCTTGAGCACCACCGCGTTGCGGCGGCCAGCGCCGGGGCGAGCTTCCAGGTGGCCATCAGGATCGGGAAGTTCCACGGGATGATCTGCCCGACCACGCCGAGCGGCTCGTGGAAGTGGTACGCCACGGTGTCGTCGTCGATCTCGCCGAGGCTGCCCTCCTGGGCCCGGATCGCCCCGGCGAAGTAGCGGAAGTGGTCGATGGCCAGGGGGATGTCGGCGGCCAGGGTCTCGCGTACCGGCTTGCCGTTCTCCCAGGTCTCGGCGACGGCGAGGGACTCCAGGTTGTCCTGCATCCGGTCGGCGATCTTGTTGAGGATCAGGGCGCGTTCGGCGACCGAGGTGCGCCCCCAGGCGTCGGCGGCGCCGTGCGCGGCGTCGAGGGCCTTCTCGACGTCGTCGGCGGTGCCGCGGGCGACCTCACAGAAGGTCTGGCCGGTGACCGGGGTGGGGTTCTCGAAGTACTGGCCGCCGTGCGGCTTGACGTACTCGCCGCCGATGAAGTGGTCGTAGCGGGACTGCCAGTGGGTGGGAGCGTCGTAGCGCGCCATGGGTACCTCCGCCGTCCGTCTGGGGTGACGGCGGGGACGTTAGTTTCGCGGACGTTGCAGCAACGTTGCGCGCGGCAGGTCGTACTCCCGGGAGAGCTGGTGGACGCGCGCCACCGCGAGGGGCCGACGCGGCGCACCCGGCGGCAAGGCCCGGGCCAGGGCCTGCCAGGCGGTGAGGTCGTCGGCCCGGCGGGCGTCGCGGTCCAGGCCGCGAGCAGCGCCGGGTCAGCGGTCGCCAGCACGGCCGCGCGGAGCTGCCCGTCGATGAGCCGGCGCAGTCGCGTCACTCCCGGCGCGTCCGACCCGGGCAGCAACGGCCCGCCGTACGCCTGGAGCGCCCCCGCCGGGTCGCCCCGGTCGAGCAGCTCGGTGACGGTACGGAAGTCGGCGTGCACGGTCCCGCGCAGCCGGTACGGCCGGGAGTCGAGCAGTTCCGGGCCGAGCGCCCGGCGCAGCCGGGACAGTTCGGCGCGCAGGGTGACCGGGTGCAGCCGGTCGTCGCCGTACAGGTCGAGGCCGAGCTGTTCGCCGGTGCGCCCCTCGGGGTGGTCGAGGAGCAGCACCAGCAGTTCACTGTGCCGGCGGCCGAGCCGGATCCGCCGACCGCCGACGCGCAGCTCCGCCTCGTCGCGGCCGAGCGCGCTGACGGTGACCACGGCCGGGTCGAGGGGTTGGGCGAGGAACGCATCGGCGGCCCGGGCGGTGGCCCGGACCAGGGCGAGACTCTGCGGGTTGGCCAGGTGGTCGCCGCCGGTGATGTCGACCGCGCCGAGCAGCCGCCCGGTGGCCGGGTCGTGGATGGGCGCGGCGGCGCAGGTCCAGCGTTGCACCGGCCGGACGAAGTGTTCGGTGGCGAAGATCTGCACGCTGTGGTCGACGGCGAGGGCGGTGCCGGGGGCGTTGGTGCCGGCGTGCGCCTCGTCCCAGCGGGCGCCGGGGATGAAGTTCATCCGCTCGGCGTGCCGGAGCACCCCCGGATGTCCCTCCACCCAGAGCAGCCGCCCGTAGGCGTCGCAGACCGCCATCAGGTGCGCGCCGTCCTGGGCGATGCCGCCGAGCAGGTCACGGAAGAGCGGCAGCACCTGAGCGAGGGGATGGGCGGCGCGGTAGCTCTCCAGCGCGTCGTCGCTGAGGTCCACCGGGGCGGTGGCCTCCGGGTCGAGGAGCGCCTGGGCGGAGCGGCGCCACGAGTGCCGGACCACCTCGCGTACCAGTTGTGGTTCGGCGTCGCCGGTGAGGAAGGCTTCGTGGGCGGCGCCGACCTGCGCGATCCGCTCGGCCGGATCGGCGCCGAATTCCAGGGCGAGCCACGGGTCAGCCATCGGCGACCTCCTCGCGCCCATGGTGACCCACCTCACCCACGATCGCCAATACCGGTTGCCCGATCGATCGACGCCCCTTCATGCTGTGTCCCGCCCCCGCAGGGCGCGGCGGCGTGGTGGCACGGGAAGGGTGGTCGTGATGGTCGGGGCGCGGGAACGGATGATGGTGCAGCTCCAACTGGTCAGCGACGACCGCCATCTGGTGGCCTGGGTACGCGACGACCGCCGGGTGCGGGTCGGCGCCGAGCTCTCGCTGCGCGACCACGCCGAGCCGGACCGCTTCTGGCGGGTGGTGGCCAAGGGCGAGCCGCGGCCCGCCGGTGAGATCAGCCGCGGCTGGCACAACGACATCTGATCTCTCCACGTGGGCCTGGTTCACGCCGGGCCCATGTCTCTTCCTCAAACTTTACATTGACAAGTTCGCGTCCTCGGGACAAACTTGACGATGACAAGATGAGGTTGATCGGGGAGGTCCGAATGGAACCCACCATGGTGCGGCAGCTGTGGCAGCTGATCGAGCCGGTGCACGCGCTGGTCTACTACGCGCCGGAGCTCACCGAGGAGGCCGCGACCCTCGGCCTGGCCACGGACGAGCGCTGGCCGGGCTACTTCGCCCTGCGCTCCGCCCCGCTCGGCGCGGCCGGGCCCGAGCTGGTCACGGCCACCTACTACAGCTTCAGCCCCCGCATGGTCGCCGAGTACGTCCCGGCGGTCTGGTCCGTCGCCGACCCGGCGAAGGTGCTCGACGCGCGACTGTCCGGGATGGACCGGACGCTACGTGCCCTGCTCGGCGACCGGGTCGACTCGCCCGAGCTGACCGAGGCCGCCGCGCTGGCCCGCCGCGCCGCCCAGGCCGCCGACCTGGCCGGGCGTCCGCTGGCCGCCGCCAACGCCGACCTGCCCTGGCCGGACGCCCCGCACCTGGCGCTCTGGCAGGCCGCCACCATCCTCCGCGAGCACCGCGGCGACGGGCACGTGGCCGCGCTGCTCACCGCCGGCCTCGACCCGACCGAGGCGCTGGTCTCCTTCGCCGCCGTGGGCGCCGCACCGGTCGAGGTCTTCGCAGCCGGCGCTGGACCGACGAGGAGTGGGCCGCCGCCCGGGACCGGCTCGCCGCGCGGGGCCTGGTGGACGCCGCCGGGCTGGCGACCGACGCCGGCCACCGGCTGCGCGACGACGTGGAACGGCGTACGGACGACCTGGCGGCGGCACCCTGGCGGGCGCTCGGCCCGGCGGTCGGCCGGTTCGCGCAGCTCGTGGCCCCGCTGACCGGAGCGGTGGTGGCGTCCGGGTTGCTGCCGATGCAAAGCACGCTGGGCATCCGTCGGCCACAGTGATTCAGGTAACTTTCCGGCCGATGTCGCTGATCCCGGCAGCGCTCCCAGCCCGTACCGGCAGTCGTCAGAGGACATCGGACGACGGGAGATGCGGTGAGGGTGCAGCGGAAGCACGTACTGGCGGCCGGGGTGGCGGCGGTCGCGGCGGCGGCGGTGGCGGTCGGGACCGGGTTCGGCTTCGCCGACACCACTCCCGCCGGACAGAGCGCCTGCCAGGGGTCGGTCACCTTCTCGGCCGAGGGCGGGGCGCCCGCGGCGACCAGCGACCGGTTCCCGGTCGGCACCCGGCTGCGGGTGACGAACCTGGACAACGGCAAGGCGGCGACGGTGTCGGTTACCGGCCCGTCGGGCAGTTGTGTGCTGCTCAACGCGGCGGCGATGGACCTGGTCCGGGAGCCGGGCAAGAACGTCATCCGGCGCAACCTGGTGGAGCGCCTGGACGGTGGCGGCGGGGCGGCGCAGCCGGGTGGCGGCGGGCCGGCCGGTGGCCAGACCCGGCCGGGTGACGCGCAGCCCGGTGCCGCCGGGCCCGGCGGCGGGGTGAGCGCACCGGCGGGGCAGAGCGTCTGCACCGGAGCGATCACGTTCTCCGCCGAGGGTGGCGCGCCCGCTGCGACCAGCGGACAGTTCCCGGTCGGCACCCGGCTGCGAGTGACCAACCTGGACAACGGCAAGGTCGTGACGGTGCCGGTGACCGGCCCGTCGGGCAGTTGTGTGCTGCTCAACGCCGCCGCGATGGAGCTGATCCGCGAGCCGGGCAAGAACCTGGTCCGCCGCAACGCGGTGGAGCTGCTCCGCTGATCACGCCGCCCCGCGGTTGCCGCCTGGTGCCGGGGTGCCCGCCGGCGCGGCGGCGCCCCGGCCCGGCGGCCGGTGGAACACCATGGGTGTCTCCGAGGTGCCGTGGCACCCATGGTGTTCCACCGAGGAGCGCCGGCGGTCGTCAGGCGATGCGACGGATGCGGCGGACGGCCAGGTAGAGCAGGAGCGCCGCGAGCGCGACGAAGATGCCGGTCTCGATGCCCTGGAACAGCCAGAACCGGCCCGCCGGCTGGTAGAGCTGCCAGTTGTAGGCGCCGGGCCCCAGGCCCAGCTCGGCACCGCAGGCCCGGCCGTCCGGTCCCTTCCCGCCCGGCGGGCACATGATCTGGGTGTCCGCCGCCACCATCGTCCCGTCGGCGTCGCGGATGCCCTGGGAGAGGATCCAGTCGCCGCGCTCCGTCAACGGCTCCCCGGTCCCCTCGATCGGGAAGGTGAGGGTCCGGGCGGGCTGGTAGTGCGGCCGGGCCAGGATCGCCACCACCGCCCGTACGCCGATGAACCCGGCCAGGGTAATGCCCATGGCGGGCAGCATCTGCTTCCACACCGTGCCGGTGAAGATGCCGAGCGCCACGGCGAAGAGGGTGTAGCCGATCGGGACCACGCCTTGCAGGTCGAAGACGATCAGGCCGAGCCGGCCCTCCCGGGCGGCGTGGGTCAGCGGGTCGACCCACCAGGACATGCCCAGCCCGTAGCAGACCGCGAGGGCCACCACGGCCGCGCCGACCAGCCCGAACTTCACCAGCGCCCAGCGGGTCCGGCCGACGCCCTGGGTCCAGATGAAGCGGTGCGTGCCGTGCTCCACCTCCCGGGCGACCAGCGGGGCGCCCCAGAACAGACCGACCAGCACCGGCAGGGTGAGCAGCAGTACGGCCACCAGGTTGAGGCTGCCGTACTGGTTGGTGAAGCGGCGGAAACCCGCCTCGCAGCTGTCTCGGGTCGCCGCGGTCACGTCCGGGTCGCTCAGTTGGCCTACGCACTCCGCCAGCCCGAGGTCGGCGAAGGTGTGCCGCATCGACAGGCCGATCGGCACCATCAGGGCGGCGAGCGCCGCGAACCCCAGCAGAGTGAAGAACGCCTGCTTGCGGTGTTGCCGCCAGGTCAGCCAGATCATGCCGGCACCCCCCACTCGCTGTGCCTGGTCTGCGTGGCGCCGTCGGCCAGGTAGGCCAGGACGACGTCCTCCAAGCCGACGTCGCGCACCGTCCAGGCGGGATCGGTGACCGGGCCGTCGGTGCGGACCAGCAGCGTGGACTGCCGGTCGGTGTGGCTGGCCCGGACCACCCCGTTGACGCCGCCGATCGGGCCGCCGTCGTGCCGCGGGCCGACCAGCTGCCGATGCGAGGCGACCAGGTCGTCGACCGCGCCGGCGAGCTGCACCTGGGCGGCGTTGAGCACGATCAGGTAGTCGCAGACCCGTTCCAGGTCGGCGAGCAGGTGCGAGGAGAGCAGCACGGTGGTCTCGGACTCGGCGACGCTGCCCATCAGCGACTGCAGGAACTCCCTGCGGGCCAACGGGTCCAGGCTGGCGACCGGCTCGTCGAGCAGCAGCACCCGGGGCCGCTTCGCCAGCGCGAGGGCCAGCGCAACCTGGGCGCGCTGACCGCCGGAGAGCTTGCCGACCGGCAGCTTGGGCGGGATGCCGAGCTGGGCCAGCCGGTTACGGGCGAGCGCCGCGTCCCAGCGCTTGTTCAGCCGGCCGCCGAGCTGGACCAGCTCCGCCGCGGTGAAGTCCCGGTAGAGCGGGGTGTCCTGGGCCACGAAGCCGATCTCGGGCAGGACCGCCGGGTTGTCGTACGGCGCCTCGCCGAAGATCCGCACCGCGCCGGCGTCGGGCCGGAGCAGGCCCACCGCCAGGTGCAGCAGGGTGCTCTTGCCGGCGCCGTTCGGGCCGACGAGTGCGGCGATCCGCCCGGCGGGAAGGCGCAGCGAGCAGTCCCGCAGCGCCCAGGTTCTCCCGTACCGCTTGCCGAGCTGGTCGGCCTCCAGCGCGATGTCCATTCGGTGTCCTCTCATCCTGCTGAGGCGGGCTCGGCGCGCGGTGCCTCGGCGGCCAGCGCGGCCCGCATGGTGGTCTCGACCAGGGCGGTGACGTCTTCGGGGGTCAGCCCGGCGCCGCGGGCACGGTGCAGCCAGGCCACCAGTTCTTCGCGCAGCTCGGCCTGGTGGGGCAGCGACGAGCCGGCGAGGGTGCGGCGGACGAACGTGCCCACGCCGGGACGCCCCTCCACGAGGCCCTCGATCTCCAACTCGCGGTATGCCTTCAGCACCGTGTTCGGGTTGATGGCCAGCGACTGCGCCACGTCGCGGACCTTCGGCAGCTGGTCGCCCGGCGTCAGCAGCCCCACCCGCAGGGCCTGCTTGACCTGCTGGATCAGCTGCACGTAGGTGTTCACCTTGGACCGGCCGTCCAGCACGAACTCGATCACCCGATGGCCTTCCTGTTGTACTACGACAGTAAGACTATAAGACAGGATGCGCGCCAGCGGAACGACGAAACCCGCCCCTCTGTCGAGGGACGGGTTCCGGTGGCGGCGGCGGGCCGGATCAGCCGAAGGCGGCGTCCAGGATGTCCAGGCCCCGGGCCAGCTCGTCGTCGGAGATGACCAGCGGGGGCAGGAAGCGCAGCACGTTGCCGTACGTGCCACAGGTGAGGGTGAGCAGGCCGGCGGCGTGGCAGGCCGCCGACACCGCCGCCGTGGCGGCCGGATCGGGGGTCAGGGTGCCGGGCCGCACCAGCTCCATGGCGAGCATCGCGCCCCGGCCGCGTACCTCGGCGACCCGCGGGTCGCGGGCGGCGATGGCGCGCAACCGGTCGCCCATCACCCGCTCGATCCGTCGCGCGGCGGCGGCCAGGTCCAGCTCGTGCATGGTCTCGATGGCGGCCACCGCGGCGGCGCAGGCGATCGGGTTGCCGCCGTACGTGCCGCCGAGGCCGCCGACGTGCACCGCGTCCATCAGCTCCGCCCGCCCGGTCACCGCGGCCAGGGGCAGGCCGCCGGCGATGCCCTTGGCCAGCGTGATCAGGTCCGGCTCGACGCCCTCGTGCTGGCAGGCGAACCAGTCCCCGGTCCGGCAGAACCCGGTCTGGATCTCGTCGGCGACGAAGACCACCCCGGTGGACGTCGCCCACTCGCGCAGCGCCGGCAGGAAACCTTCCGCCGGTACGACGAAGCCGCCCTCGCCCTGGATCGGCTCGATCAGCAGCGCGGCCACGTTCTCCGCCCCGACCTGCTTCTCGATCATCTCCACGGCTCGGGCTGCCGCCTCCGCCCCGGACAGGCCGCCGTCACGCAGTGGGTACGACATCGGCACCCGGTAGATCTCCCCGGCGAACGGCCCGAACCGGTGCTTGTACGGCATGTTCTTCGCGGTCAGCGCCATGGTCAGGTTGGTCCGACCGTGATACGCGTGGTCGAAGACCACCACCGCCGGCCGCCCGGTGGCGTGCCGGGCGATCTTGACGGCGTTCTCCACCGCCTCGGCGCCGGAGTTGAACAGCGCCGAGCGCTTCTCGAAGTCCCCCGGGGTCAGCGCGTTGAGCTGCTCGCAGACCGCCACGTACGACTCGTACGGCGCGACCATGAAACAGGTGTGGGTGAAGCGCTCGACCTGCGCCCGGACCGCCTCGACCACCTTCGGCGCGGCGTTGCCCACGTTGGCGACGGCGATGCCGGCGGCGAAGTCGATCCACTCCCGCCCGTCGACGTCGGTGATGGTGCCGCCGCCCGCCCGGTCCACGTAGGACGAGACGGTGCTGCCGACGCCGCGCGCCACCGCCGCCCCGCGCCGCTTGTGCAGCTCGTCAGAAGAAG
The DNA here is from genome assembly GCF_016802855.1 of Micromonospora sp. ATA51. Lineage (NCBI taxonomy): Bacteria > Bacillati > Actinomycetota > Actinomycetes > Micromonosporales > Micromonosporaceae > Micromonospora > Micromonospora sp. ATA51. The sequence continues at coordinate 10,333 of NZ_JAEVHJ010000026.1, forward strand.
TCATGCTGCGCCTTCCTTCGTCCGCGGCTGCGGGGCTCGCAACCCCGGCTCGCTCCTCGCGCTCACAGGTCAGCCCTCGATGTTGTGCATGACGTGCTTGATCCGGGTGTAGTCCTCCAGGCTGTAGACCGACAGGTCCTTGCCGTGCCCGGAGTGCTTGAAGCCGCCGTGCGGCATCTCGGAGACGAACGGGATGTGGGTGTTCACCCAGACGCAGCCGAAGTCGAGCCGGCGGGTCATCCGCATCGCCCGGCCGTGGTCCTTGGTCCAGACCGAGGCGGACAGGCCGTAGTCGACGCCGTTGGCCCAGCGCACCGCCTCGTCCTCGTCGGAGAAGCGCTGCACCGTGATGACCGGGCCGAACACCTCGTCCTGGATGATCTCGTCCTGCTGGCGCACTCCGCTGACCACCGTGGGGGCGTAGAAGTAACCCCGCGTGCCCTGCCGGGATCCCCCGGTCTCGACGTTCGCGTGGTCCGGCAGCCGGTCCAAAAGGCCGCGTACCCGGGCGAGCTGGTTGGCGTTGTTCAGCGGGCCGTAGAGCACGTCCTCGTCGTCCGGCGCGCCGGTCCTGGTGTTCCGGGCCTGCTCGGCGAGGGCGGCCACGAAGTCGTCGTACACGCCGGGGCCGGCGAGCACCCGGGTCGCGGCGGTGCAGTCCTGGCCGGCGTTGAAGTAGCCGCCCACCGCGATCGCCTCGGCCGCCGCCGCGATGTCCGCGTCGTCGAAGACCACCACCGGGGCCTTGCCGCCCAGCTCCAGGTGGGTTCGCTTGAGGTCGGGGGCCGCGGCGGAGGCGACCTCCATGCCCGCGCGGGTCGAGCCGGTGATCGACACCAGCTGCGGGGTCGGGTGGGAGACGAGGGTACGACCGGTGTCCCGGTCGCCGCAGACCACGTTGAACACGCCCGGCGGGAAGAACTCCGACGCGATCTCGGCCAGCAGCAGCGTCGACACCGGCGTGGTGTCCGACGGCTTCAGTACCACCGTGTTGCCGGCGGCCAGGGCCGGGGCGATCTTCCAGACCGCCATCATCAGCGGGTAGTTCCACGGCGTCACCTGGGCGCAGACGCCGATCGGCTCGCGCCGCACGTACGAGGTGTGGCCGGCCAGGTACTCGCCGGCCGAACGGCCTTCGAGCAGGCGGGCGGCGCCGGCGAAGAAGCGGAACTGGTCCACCGCCGGGGGCAGCTCCTCGTCGGCGGTGAGCTGGCGGGGCTTGCCGGTGTTGCGTACCTCGGCGTCGACCAGTTCGGCGGCGCGGGCCTCCACCGCGTCGGCGAGCCTCAGCATGGCCTTCTGCCGCTCGCCGGGGGTGGCGTCCCGCCAGCTCTCGAAGGCGGTCGCGGCGGCCTTCATCGCCGCGTCTACGTCCGCCGCCCCGGAGACCGGCGCCTGGGCGAAGACCTCGCCCGTGCAGGGGTCGATGAGGTCGGCGTAGCCGCCGTCCACCGGGTCGACGTACTCGCCGTTGACGAAGTTGCGCAGCTGCTGCTGGTCGCTCATCAGAAGTCTCCGAGGGGTGGCCGGGGGTGAGGTCAGCGGAGGTTATCGCAATCTGACTGCCATCTTCGCTACTGAATTCGCGGCAGACAAGGCCCTGGGCAACTGTTTCCGCGCGGCTCTGCGTCGTCTAGGCTGCCGAGGTGTGGAGCCCAGAGCCTTCTACGTCGCCGGCCGCCCCGCCCACGGCGAGGGCGAGCTGACCGTCACCCACCCGTACGACGGCCGGACGGTGGGGCGTACCACCCTCGCCACGGCCGACCAGGTCGAAGCCGCCGTCGCGGCAGCGGCCGGGGTGGCCGCGAAGGCCGCGGCCCTGCCCGCGCACGCGCGGGCGGTGGCCCTGGACCACGTCTCCCGGCGGCTCGCCGAGCGGGCCGAGGAGGTCGCGGAGCTGATCACCGCCGAGAACGGCAAGCCGGTGAAGTGGGCGCGGGCCGAGGTGAGCCGCGCGGTGTCGACGTTCCGGTGGGCGGCCGAGGAGGCCCGGCGCTTCTCCGGCGAGCTGCAGCGCCTCGACACCGACCCGGCCGCCACCGGGCGGATCGCGCTGGTCCGGCGGGTGCCGAAGGGGCCGGTGCTGGGCATCGCGCCGTTCAACTTCCCGCTGAACCTGGTCGCCCACAAGGTCGCGCCGGCCATCGCCGTCGGCGCACCGATCATCGTCAAGCCCGCCCCGGCCACCCCGCTGTCGGCGCTGCTGCTCGGCGAGATCCTGGCCGAGACCGAGCTGCCCGAGGGGATGTTCTCGGTGCTCCCGCTGCCCAACGAGCGCGCCGCCGAACTGGTCACCGACCCGCGGCTGCCGGTGGTGTCGTTCACCGGCTCCGGCCCGGTCGGGGCGGCCATCCGCCGGCAGGTGCCGGAGAAGCACGTCACCCTGGAGCTGGGCGGCAACGCGGCGGCGGTGATCTGCGAGGACTGGAACTCCGACGAGGACCTGACCTTCGCCGCGCACCGGATCGCGACCTTCTCCAACTACCAGGCCGGCAGTCGTGCATCGCGGTGCAGCGGGTGTACGTGCACGAGTGGATCTACGACGGCTTCCTGCCCCGGCTGATCGCCTCGATCGAGGAGCTGCGGACGGGCGACCCGGCCGACCCGCTGACCGACGTCGGTCCGCTGGTCTCCGAGGACGCCGCGCGGCGGGTCGAGGCGTGGGTCGACGAGGCCGTCACCGCCGGGGCCACCATCGAGGTGGGCGGGCGGCGCGACGGCGCCACCTATCCGCCGACCGTGCTGTCCGGGGTGCCGGCGGACGCGAAGGTGTGCGCGGAGGAGGTGTTCGGGCCGGTGCTGGTGGTCGCCCGGTCGAGAACGACCAGGCCGCGTTCGCCGCCGTCAACGACTCGGCGTACGGATTGCAGGCGGGCGTGTTCACGCACAACCTGCAGACCGCCTTCGCCGCCGCGCGCAGCCTGGAGGTCGGCGGGGTGATCGTCGGGGACGTGCCGTCGTACCGGGCCGACCAGATGCCGTACGGCGGGGTGAAGGGGAGCGGGGTCGGACGCGAGGGGCTGCGCAGCGCGATGGACGACTACACCGAGCCGCGCGTCATGGTCCTGACCGGAGTGGCGCTGTAGTGCTCACCGGCTGAGTCCGTCGCGCTCCGGCCGGGGCGGATCTGGGCGGCGGCCTGGGCGTCGGGGTAGCGGCAGGCGGCCCGGGCGGCGGTGGCGCGATCGGTGACGCTCGGTCCCGGCGCGGACAGGCCGGTGAAGTGCTTCGTCACCAGGTGCCGTCGTCGCGTACGCGGGCAGGGGCCCGGCCGAGCAGCAGGGTGGTCAGGGCGGCGTCGATGTCCGGGCCGAGGAACCACTCGCCGGCCTGGTCGAGCGCGAAGATCCGGCCGTGCTCGTCGACGGCGATGATGCTGTCACCGCGCTCCGTGCCCAACGGAAAGAGCCGAGCACCGAGGACGGCTCCGAAGTCGGCAAGCGTGTCGGCGGTGTGGCCCATCTCCCAAGGGTGAATGTCGAACCTGGAGATCCATACCTGTTCACCGGGGCCGCGGCGCGGGCTCTCCAGGCCGGGGAAGGCGGTGATCGTCGGCAGGACCGCCGGGAACACGGCGTGCGCGTGCCTGGTGCCGGTCACCGCGGTGACGTCGCGAACCGCCGCCTGCGCCAGGACCTCGTCGCCGAAATGGGGACGCCAGCCAGCGGCCACCAGCGCGCTCGCGACCTCCGGCGCGAACCGCCCCGGCTCGGGGTCGGTCTGGGGTTCGGTCTGCCGCTCGGTGGTGTAGGCGAGGTTGGACCACGGCAGCGCGTTGAAGCGCACCAGGAAGTTGATGCACGAGTCGCAGGGGGTCTCGGTGGCCCCGCCGGTCGGGTCGCCGGCCTCGCGGATCCGGAAGATCTCGATCTGGGCGCTGCCCAGCAGCGTCGCTGCCTCTTCCCATGTCAGCGGAGCAAGGCCCTCGGCTGCCCGGCTGTGGTCGTACTCGTGCAGGACGTCGGAGACGACGATCATCTCGGCGTGCCGCTCGCCGCCGCGTACCAGGTGCCCGGGTGGCAACTCGTCGAGGTACGCCCGCACCAACCGGTGGTGCCGCAGCTCGACTTCGCCCTTGGCGCCGAAGGCCCGGTGGACGCGACCGTCGAGGGTGAGGTGGGCCGCGGCGCCCGGCGTGGGCAGTCGCGTGATCTCGCGGAGCAGTTGGTTGGTCGGGTCCACCGTGCGGGGAGCGCGGGGTTCGATCGGTCGCCGCTGCCGGTACATCTGCTCGACGGCAGGGAAGGGCAGGCGCGGCCAGGTGGAGATGTCTCCGGTCTCCTTGTCCACGACGGTGGTCGGCGGGTCGCCGGGGAGCGCGCGCGCCTCGACGGCGACCCGGGAGGTGATGAGGTAGCCGAGGTCGAACTCCTCGACCACCGGCGTGCACGGGAACCCCAGTCGTTCGGAGTCCCGCTGTGCCCAGACGGCGGCCAGTTGCTCGGCTTGCTGACGCTCGATCACACCCTGAAATTACCGGACCCCACGGATTCCGTGGCACCCGGTATGGTCGGCCCTACCGACCGTGACGGAGAGGGGCGGCGTTGACCGAGAGTGTGGACCGGGACGCGAACCGCGCGCTGCGGGCGCGGTTCGACGAGGTGTACGGCCAGTACCGGCGACTTCGGTCCGGATTGGACGAACTCCAGGTCAAGCTCGCTGAGCTGCGGGTGACCGAGCGCTCCGACGACGGGCAGGTGATCGCGACCGTCGGCGCGCGAGGCGAACTGATCAGTGTGGACGTCGAGCCCTCGGTCTTTCACGATCGCGATGCCAGGGCGTTGAGCCGAAAGATCACCACCACCATCCATCGGGCGTCCGCCGCTGCGGTCCACGCGACCCAGGAACTGGTCGCCGGCTATCTGCCGGCCGGCTCGCCGTCGGTGGAGTTCTTGCGTACCAACGATTTCAATGCCCTCCTGAGCCGCGCGGACACCGTCCTTCGGCATGGAGAGTGACCGCCGTGACCGACGGACGGCTCTGGCTGGACCCTGACCGCGCCCGGCGCGGCGGAACGGGCCTGACGCTCGCGGGTGAGGCGGTCACCACTTCCCGGCGACGGGTGGGTGGGGCGATCGCCGGCGCGAGCGCCGAGCGGCCCTGGGGTCGGGACGACATCGGCGCGGCCTTCGAGAAGCAGTATCGCCGCTACGAGGAGACGCTGCTGCGCGCCTGGGAGGTGGTCGGCCGCTCGCTGGAGGGGCTCGGCGCCGACGTGGCCCGATCCGTCGCCGCGACCGTGGAGAGCGACGAGGCGACCGGTCGCCAGCTCGACCGCATTCCCGACCAGCACCAGTTCCCGCAGCGACACCGGCGCTGACCTCCGGAGGATCCGCGCGTGAGCATCCTGCCCAGCCCGATCCCGCACCCGCTCGACTACTCCCCCTGGGACCTGCCCGGCTGGATCTACGAGGCCCTGGACTGGGTCGTCGGGGTGGAATGGCCCGAGGGGAACGAGCGTGCCGTCTGGGACCTTGCCGACCAGTGGTACGGCGTCGCCGCCGTCCTGGCCGGTCCGCGTGACGACGCGACCTCGGCGGCGTCCGAGGTGCGCAGCGGCTACGGCGGCATCGGCGCGGTGGCCGAAGCCTTCGACACCGCGTGGCGGCGGGTGGCCGAGGGCGACGAGGCGCCGCTGCCCGTCCTGCTCGCGGTCACCGGCGAGCTCGGACGGTTGGTCGAGTCGTGCGGCTGCGACATCGAGGGTGCCAAGCTCGAAGTCTGGATCGAGCTGGGCATCCTGGTCGTCGAGTTGCTCTCGCTGGCGGTCGCGACGGTTCTCACCGCCGGCGCGGCCTCGCCCGCGGCGGGCGTGGCGATCACCACCACCCGGATGGTGGTGCAGCAGATCTTCAAGCGGCTCATGACGCAGCTCGCCCGCAAGGCTCTGAAGGAGGGCCTGGAGGAGGCCAGCGAGCGGGCCGCGAAGGAGGTCGTCAAGAGCGGGGTACGCGGATTCGCCCGCCGTGCCGTCCTCGGCGGGCTCGTCGAGGCGGGACAGGAGGCGGGCGTCAGTCTCGCCACCCAGGCCTACCAGAACTCCAACGGGCGTCGGCACGGCCTGGATGTCGCCGACGTCGGCACGTCGGCGATGGGTGGTCTCGCTGGTGGCGCGGTGGCACCTCTCGCCGGGCTGGGTCGGCACCCGAACGGGCGGCTCGCCGTGGTCGGCGAGCACCTCGGCCGGGAGTTGACCGGCGAGACCCTCGCCGAGGGCGCCGCCGGCCTGGTCACCGGACAGGGAGCCTCGCTGGAGGACCTGGCCCGGGCGGCCGTCTCGGGCGTGAGTGGCGCGGCCACCGGCCAGGTGGACAACGCGCTGCACCAACGACTCGACGGGCGGATGGCCGCCCTCGACGGCATCACGCCGCCGACGGGCCTCAGCGGTGCGGCTGACCTCGCCCCCGGCGCGGACACATCAGCGCCGGACACCCTCGGTGCGAGCGCGCCGGAACCAGCCGCGGCCGGGACACATGTGGCCGGCAGCGGGCCTGGCAGCGAAGCGACCTCCTCCCAGATGTCCGGCCCTCAGTCCGGACCGATTGCCGCCGCGTCGGTCGGGGCGCCGTCGGTCGACGGGCCGGTCGTCCAGGACGCCCCGTCACCTGCTGTCCCGTATCCGGCGTCGGCCACGTCCGCCTCGGTCGCCGTCGACCCGGTCTCGTCCCCGCACTCGTCCGCCCCGCCGGACGCGGGGGTGACGCCGACGCTCTCCTCGACCGCCGTCGAGCCGCGGCTTGCGTCGCCGCTCCCGGCGTCCGTCGAGGAGGGTCCGGCGCATGCGGCGGCAAGTGTCGACACCCCACCGCGATCCGCAGTGCTGCCGGAGCCGTTGGTGGCTGCGAATCGGGCACCCGTCACCGCCGCCCTTTCACCCCTGGGGTCGCAGGCGCCAGCGCCCCAAGCCGCGGCGGGCGGAGCCGCGCCAGTGAGCACTGAGTCGCCGCGCACCGGCGGCAGTGATCCCGTTACCGCCCGCTCCGTGGCCGGCACCCTTCCCCCGCCGGCCGTGCCGACCACGGCGTCCCCACCCACCCCGGTTGGCGCGCCCACTGCACGGGGGCGGGACGTCGGTCCGCCGGCCCCGGGTCCGGAGCCGTCACCGTCACCATCACCGCGATTTCCGCTGCTGGAGGCGTTGGCACCGGGACCACCGAGGCACACAGACGACGCCTCTCCGATTCTCCCGGGGCCGTTCGACCCGCTGCCGCCCCGCCCCAAGACGCCGGAACAGCTTGCCGCTCACCGAGCTGCCGACCGCGAGGGCCTGGATCGACGCCGGTATCAGGGTTACTTCGAGGCGCAGCGGGCGTGGTTCGAGGACAGGCGACGGCAGGAAGAAGCGGCCTGGCTTCGCACGCGCGCTGACCGGCATCAGCGCTCAGCGGGCGAATACGGCGCTTACGCGCAGCAGCTACACGAGGCGGGCCACGACCTGGTCGCACAGCGGTGGCGCAAAGCCGCTTTTGATGCCAGCACGATGAGCTACGAGCTGCAGGAGCGCGCATATGCGGTGCTGAACGGGTCCGTCGTGCCCGAGCACGTGACGGTCGACGACGACGCGGACTTCTACCGGATCAACGATGATGTCGCCGACCTGGCACCCGGCGCGGTCGAGACGTCCGACCGGTCGGCCCTGACCGGGGACGACGACCCGCCGCCGATCGACCGCTCCCGCAGGTTCGGGATACGGGGCGGGCTGCGTCCACCGCTCGCCTTGCACCAGACCGACCTCGAACGGCAGATGCCGCGCAACCCCGACGGCAGCGTGGTGCGGACGGCCGACCCCCGGTACGGCGGCTGGTTCCGGTTGGCGAACGACGGCGGCCCGCAGGCGGATGCCTCCCGGGGCATCAACTGCCTGGACTGCACCCTGTCGCTCTACGACACGTGGGTGCACGGCCGTCCCCGGGTCTCCGCGCCGCGTACCTTCGACGCGTACCTGGAGGGGGACGTGCGCCGGCCGGTCGGCGGTGAGGTGGACGGTCCCCGACGGGTCGAGGAGATCACCGGAGGACGGTTCCAGAAGCTGTGCCCCGAGACCGGTGCGGCTACCGGTTTCGGGGCAGGGCAGGCGGTCGAGCGGGGGTATCGCGACCTCCACGAGCAGTTGCTCCTGGGTGGGCACGGCAGTTACGCCTTCCTCGTCACAAGTTTGGAGCACGGCGGCTTCCACGCGTGGGTGGCGTTGAACCAGAACGGCACGGTGCTGTACCTCGATCCGCAGAGCGGGCACGTCTGGGACCGCCCGCTCTACACGCACAGCGGGGTGCCGGGTCAGGCGAACGTGGTCGGGATAGACGCGCTGGTCCTGGGCCGGGACGCCGGCCGATGCCGCTGGCCGGCCGGCCACCAGGCGATTTCAACGTCCTGCCCGACGTACCGGAACCGTCCGACCCGCCCCGACCGCCAGCGCCGCGGCACCCGCTGGACGACGTGCCGGACTTCAACCACGTCCACCTGCTAGGCGAGCCCACGTCGATCACCCCGCCGGGCGCGACCTCCTTTCCTGGTAGCCGACCGGAACCGGATCCGAATGGTCTGCGGCGGGCGCACCTTGACGCTCACGCTGAACGGATAGCGGCTGGGCAGTTCGTGCGAGATGCTGTGGCAGCCGGTGGAAGCCTGGACGAGGTGTTCGCCGCCGGGGTGACTCCGGTCGAGCTGGCGAACCATGTCGACGCATCCACGCTCCGTCGCCTAGTGCCCGATCTTGACGAGGCAGCGGCCCGGGACGTGGCGCAACTCCTCGGTGACCCGCGGGTACGGCAGATGCTCGATCAGACGTGGGAGGCGCCCCCAAGCGGCAAGGCGTTGCTGGCCGAGACGCTGGTCCGGCAGCTGACGCGGCGCCCCGACTTGGCCCGGATGATGCTGGCGACGCCTGAGCTGGCGGCCTCGTTGACCGCCCGACCGGTGACGATGCACCACCTCGCCGGCAGCCAAAACGCCATCGACGTCCTAGGCGCGGCGTTGGCCGACGTCGCCCAGCGGGGGCCGGTGAAGGCGGCGCGGGACGGTGGCCCGGAAGTTGAACCGACTCCACTGACCGAGGAGCAGCGCCGAATTAGTGCCTCATGTCAGGCTCCCGGCCCTGATCCCGTTCAGCCGGGCTTCGACTACAAACGGCGCGGGGATTCGTCGTATCGTCACCTCTATCTCGATCAGCTCTACGTCGAGGCATCCCTCGCCCAGCCCGAAGTCACGGAGCTGGCGCGGCGGTTGGCATCCCGGTCGGCGCGTGGAGCGGTGGCTGAACCAAGGCCAGGCCAGAAGGACAGGCGGCGTGCCGAGGACAAGGTGAACAAATACCGAGGCGACGTGTCACTGCTGACCGACCTCGCGGCGGCGAGCGTCGCCTTCGAGAGGCTGTCCGACTTGTACGGGGCTCTCGAGACGATCCGGCGGGAGCCGGGGATCGAGATCGTCTATTTCGAGGATCGGTTCCTGACGCCACAAGAGAGCGGCTACCGGGACGTGATGATGATGTTGCGTACGACGAGCGGTCACATCGCCGAGTTCCGGCTGCATCTACAGGCGCTCGAAGAGGTTGCCGCGTGGGAGCACGCGTTGTACGAGGTGGGTCGAGATTTGAAGGCGTTGGCTGATCAAGAAGGCCGTAGCATGACGCCGACGGAGTGCGCCGTGCGGAACGGCCTTCTTCAGCAGGTCCGACGGTACTTCTGGGAGGCCCTGCAAACTGCGTTGGTCGGGGAGTCGCACGCGTGAGTGATGAGCCAGGTCTGGCCTTACCTGCCTACTTCAGCTATTACCGGTCGCCAGTGAAGATGGTGGCCACAGCTGAGGGCGGCCTGACCGCGTGGCGATTGTCGATCGATACCGGAGGATGGGAGCCGGTGACCCATCTCGCGGACGAGATCCTCTTCGCGATCGGCGGAGAGGTCAGCGTGCTCACGGCAGACCAGTTCGTCCAGCGGACGGAGCACGACCGGGGCCGATATCTGGAAGGTGAGGGCCCGGTCTTCGCGCTTTACGAGACCGTGCAGGCGATCGAGGACAGCGCCGCCGCCGAACGCCGCCACCTGACCGCCCGGGAGCAAGCCCTGATCAGTGGCATCCGGCGGAGGACGTTCGTCATGTTCGAGGAGGAGCTTCAGCGGGCCGGTGACCCCGGTGCCGATCCCACCATCGCCGACAGTCAGGCTTAGCGGCGTAAATGCGTTGCGGGAGGGTGGAGCGTGGGCGAGGGTCCGGGCATGGCTGACGCGCGTACCACCACCGAGACCGACCAGCCCGCGCCCCAGTTCGCCTGGTCCAACATGTTCGTCCGCCCCGAGGACGATCCGCGTTCCGAGGGCGGGTACCACGACGAGCGGTCGATGCTCGTCGGATACCTCCGGGATTACCGGCTGACCCTCGAAATGAAGTGCGCCGACCTCGACGCCGAGCAGCTCGCCCGGCGGTCCGTACCGCCGTCGAAGATGTCGCGGCTCGGCCTGCTGCGGCACCTGGCCGAGGTGGAGCGGAGCTGGTTCCGGCGGGTGATGGCCGGCCAGGACGTGCCCAAGCTCTACTCGGCGGAGGGTGAGCGGGACGGCGCGTTCGACAACGCGGTGGGGGACCCGGCGGTGGTCGAGGAGGCGTGGCGGACCTGGCGGACCGAGATCGCGTTCGCCGAGGAACTGGTCGCCGCGACGGCGGATCTGGGCGTCCGGGCGCGGATGTCCGACGGCCAGGAGATCTCGCTGCGGGAGCTGCTGCCGCACATGATCGAGGAGTACGCCCGGCACAGCGGTCACGCCGATCTGCTGCGTGAGCGCATCGACGGGCGAGTGGGTCAGTAACCGACGAGGACAGGGAGCGGGCATGGTCGTCGAGGACCGGATCGAGCGGGCCAGGGAGCTCTACGAGAACGCGGTGTTCGCCGGCGACGGTGGCGCGCTGGCCGCCGCCGAGCGGACGCTCGACGCGGTGGAGGCGGATCTCGCGCTCGCCCGCGGGCGGGTGCTGCACGCGCGCTTCCTGGAGGAAGAGGTCGAGGACCCGCGCGAGCTGGGGCTCTTCGAGCGGGCCGCCGAGCTGTACCGCGCGCTCGGCGACGTGCGTGGCGAGGGTGAGGCGCTGTTCTGGGTGGGTTGCCTCCACCAGGTCATCCGCGCCGACAACAACACCGCGGCCCCGGCCTTCGCCCGCGCCCGTCAGCTGGCCACCGAGGCCGGCGACAAGATGACCCTGTCGTACGTGCTGCGGCACCTGGCCTTCACCGAGCAGGCCGCCGGCCGGCTCGACCAGGCCCGGCAGTGGATGGAGGAGTCCACCCGGCTGCGCCGGGAGATCGGCTTCCTGCCCGGGGTCGCCGCGAACCTGGTCGGGCTCGGCTACCTCGCCGCCGACGCGGGCCGCCCCGACCAGGCGCTCGCCCTGGTCGACGAGGCCACCGCCGTCGCCGAGTCCGCCGGCGCCTACGGCGTCCTACGCTGGGCCGAGGAGGCCCGCACCGACCTCCAGCCCGCCTGAGGGCCGCGGTGACGGGAGGTGGGCTCCCCTACGTGCCGCCGGGGAGCGTGGCGGAGGCGCTGCGCGTACAGGAGGAGGTGCGGCCGCTGGCCGACCTGGCCGGGCCGGGACCGACCGCGCCCGCCACGGTGGCCGGCCTCGACGTCGCGTACGCGGAGAGCGGTGACCGGCTCGCGGCGGCCGTCACGGTGCTGGACGCCCGGACGCTCGCGGTGGTGGACTCGGCGGTCACCGTCGGCCGGCCCGCCTTCGACTACGTGCCCGGGCTCTTCGCCTTCCGCGAGCTGCCCGCGCTGCTGGACGCCCTGGACCGGCTGACCGTCCGTCCCGACCTGCTGGTCTGCGACGGGCACGGGCTGGCCCACCCGCGCCGGTTCGGGCTGGCCTGTCATCTCGCGTGGTCACCGGCCTGCCCGCGATCGGGGTGGGCAAGACGCCGCTGGTCGGCGAGTGGGACGAGCCGGGCCCACGCCGGGGTGAGTCGTCGCCGCTGCGGGACGGCGACGAGGTGGTCGGCCGGGTGCTGCGCACCCGGGACGGGGTGAAGCCGGTCTTCGTCAGCGTCGGCCACCGGATGAGCCTGGCGAACGCCGCCGACCGGGTGCTGGCGCTGACCCCGCGCTACCGGCTGCCGGAGACCACCCGGACGGCCGACCGGCTCTGCCGCGACGTCCTCGCCGCCGCCTCGGACTGACCGGACCGGGCCAGGGACGAGGGCGGCCCGACGCAGGTCGACGTGGACGGTACGGGCGGCCCCGGGCGATGATCGGCGAGATCCGGCGCTTGTGATGCCGCTGCCGGCGATCGATGTCGATCCTGCGGCGCCCGTTCGGGGACCAGGGGTGGGCGTCGATGGTGGTGGGGGCGGCGCAGGGTGTCGCCGCACACATGCGGGGTGCTCAATGAGCGGGGGGCATCCCGGCCCGGTAGTAACCTGACCCGCGGGTCCCGTCGGGGCGAGGAACGGTGAGGTGGACATGTCGGTTCGGCGGCACGCGATGCGGCTGGCGACGGTCGGCGCGCTGCTGGGCGGCCTGGTGACCGTCGGCGCGTCCCCGGCACTCGCCGAGGGCGACCGGGTGGAGGTGCATTCGGCGGGCAGCTTCACCGTCGGTGGATCGCCCGGCACGGTGGCGGTCGAGGTGCGCAAGCGCACCGACGGGTGCGTCCTGCTGCGGACCGGGCTCGGCCTGCGGCTCGACGGCGTCCGGGCCGACCAGGTCCAGGTGCAGGTCAACACCGGTGGGCAGTGGCAGGCGGTGGCGGTCGGCGGTGGCGGCGGCACGGTCGGCACGGCCCGGACCTCGCCGGCCAACCCGACCCTCTGCAAGGGCAAGAGCATCACGGTCCGCTACCGGGTCGCCTTCCTGGCCGGCGCGCCCGGCGGTCGGCTGACCGTGGTGGGCGAGGCGGCGGCTGCGTCCGGCCGGCTGCTCGGCCGGGCTGCCGACTCGGCCCGGGTGGTGGGTGCGGCGGCCGCGACGCCCTCCCCGACGCCGTCGCGGAAGCCGTCGCCGAGCCCCAGTCCGACACCGACCGAGCCGCCGAGCGCGGCCGACACCGCGTCCGCCGTGGCAGCCGCCGTCGATCCGGCCGCCGGGCAGCACAGCGCCGCCGCTGACGAGTCCTCCGGAGGTTCCCCGATCATGTTCTTCGGCATCGCGCTGGTGCTCGTCGGCATCGCCCTCATCGTGCTGCTGGTCCGCCGCAACCGGGCGGAGAAAACCGACCCGCAGCCCGCCGGCTACCCGGAGGTCCCGCTGCCGCGCAACCCCGGCGGCACCACCTACGGCACCCCCGGCGGCCAGGTGTACGGGCAGCAGCCACCCGCCCCCGGCGTCTACGGCGGCACGCCGGCGCCCCGCCCCACCGGCGGTGTCTACGGCGGTCCGGTCGCCGGGCAGCAGCCGGCGGCGAGCCGCCGGCGCGGCCGGCGGCGACGCCACGACCGTCATGCCCCGCCTGCCCGGCTGAGCCGGGACGCGGCCGCCGAGCCCCGGCTACGCTCAGTCGTGATGACCGTGTGGTGAGGAGCGGAGCGCCGGGCGGCGGATGATCTGGTTCCGTGGCGCGGTGTCCGGCCGGGTTCGCCGATAAGATCGCGTGCGCCGGTCGGCACCGCCGACCGGTGAGACCGCATACGTGGAAGGAGCCGCGCCGTGGCCCTGGACCCGCAGTTGCTCGAGATTCTCGCCTGCCCGGACACGCACCACGCCCCCCTCGACTACGACGCCCAGGCCCAGACGCTGACCTGCACCGAGTGCGGTCGGATCTTCGAGGTTCGCGACGACGTGCCGGTGCTGCTGCTGGACGAGGCGCGTGGCGGGCCAACGGCGGACGACGCGCGCGGTGGCTCCGCGCCACAGCGGTGATGGAGGGTACGGCCGGGGTCAGTGGCCGCCGGCACGCCGACGAGTCGCTGCTGGACAACCCGGACGCGCTCGCCGAGCACGACCCGGGCGGCATGCTCCGGTTCACCGCCTCGGCCGGTGCCCAGGTGCGGGAGTCGGCCGCGCTGGCCGCCGAGGCCAACCTGAGCCTGCTCGCCGACGAGGGGCGGCCGCGGGCGGTCGTCATCGCCGGCATCGGCACCGCCGGGCGTACCGGTGACGTGCTGGCCACCGTCGCCGGGCCACGCTGTCCGGTGCCGGTCATCCCGCACCGCAGCGCCGGGGTGCCCGGCTGGGTGGGCGCGGCGGACGTGGTCATCGCGGTCAGCGCCTCCGGCCGCAGCCCCGAGGCGCTGGGCGCCGCCGAGGCCGCGCACCGGCGTGGGGCGCGCCTGGTCGCCGTCGGCGCGCCGGACTCCCAGTTGCAGTCGGTGGCCGAGCGGGCCCGGGCCCCGTTCATCCCGGTGCCCCGGCGGGCCCCGGCCCGGGCCAGTCTCTGGGCGCTCACCGTGCCGGTTCTGCTCGCCGCCCGTACGCTCGGGCTGGTGAAGGTCAACGAGGCGGACCTGGCCGAGACCGCGGCCCGGCTGGACGCGGACGCCGACCGGTGCCGTCCCACCGCCGAGTCCTTCGTCAACCCGGCGAAGTCCCTGGCCCTGGCCCTGGCCGGCTCGATCCCAATCGTCTGGGGCTCGTCCCCGCTGGCCACCGTGGCCGCCCGCCGGTTCGGCGACACCCTGTCGGCCAACGCCCGCTACCCGGTGGTCACCGGGGCGCTCGGCGAGGCCGGTCGCGGTCGCGTCGGCCTGCTCGACGGCGTCTTCGGCGGCCTGGTCGAGGGGGAGCGGGACATCTTCGCCGACCCGGCCGAGACCGACCCCGACGCCACCCGGCTGCGGCTAGTGCTGCTGCGCGACGGCGGGCTCAACGCTGACGACGACAGCGACGAGCCGCTCGCAGTCGAGGAGCGTCGGGCCGACGCGGTGCACGCCCTCGCCGAGCGGCGCGGCGTGCGCTGCGACGTGATCACCGCCGAGGGCGGCTCGGCGCTGGAACGGCTCGCCTCGCTGATGGCGGTGCCGGACTTCGCCTCGGTCTACCTCGCCCTGGCCCACGGGCTGGACCCGATGGCCGTCCCGGCCATCACGGAGATGAAGGAGCTGGCAAACCAGTGAGCGCAAATGGCGGGACGAAGGCGATCGTCGCCGCCCTGCTGGCCAACATCGGCATCGCCGTCACCAAGTTCATCGCCTGGATCCTGACCGGCTCCTCGTCGATGCTGGCCGAGTCGATCCACTCGGTCGCCGACTCGGGCAACCAGGGCCTGCTGCTGCTCGGCGGCCGCCGGGCCAAGCGGGAAGCGACCCCGGAGCACCCGTTCGGGTACGGCCGGGAGCGCTACATCTACGCGTTCATCGTCTCTATCGTGCTGTTCAGTGTCGGTGGCCTGTTCGCCCTCTACGAGGCGTACCACAAGGCGCAGCACCCGGAGCCGATCACCAGCTGGCAGTGGGTGCCGGTGACCGTCCTGGTGATCGCGATCGGGATGGAGGCGTTCTCCTTCCGTACCGCCATCAAGGAGTCCAACCACATCCGGGGCAACCAGTCGTGGGTGCGGTTCATCCGCCGGGCCAAGGCCCCCGAGCTTCCCGTGGTGCTGCTGGAGGACTTCGGCGCGCTGATCGGTCTGGTCCTCGCACTCTTCGGCGTCGGGCTGACCCTGATCACCGGCGACGGCAGGTGGGACGCGGCCGGCACGGCCGCGATCGGGGTCCTGCTGGTCACCATCGCGATCGTGCTCGCCATCGAGACCAAGAGCCTGCTGCTCGGTGAGGGCGCCGAGCAGCACGACCTCGCGAAGATCGAGCAGGCCGTCACCGAGGGTCCGGAGGTCGAGCGGATCATCCACATGAAGACGCTCTACCTCGGCCCCGAGGAGCTGATGGTGGCCGCGAAGATCGCCGTCTCGCCGTGCGACAGCGCCGAGTCGCTGGCCCGGGGCATCAACGCCGTGGAGGCCCGGATCCGTACGGCCGTGCCGATCGCCCGGGTCATCTACCTGGAACCGGACATCTACAGCGCGGCCGCGGACGAGGCCGGCACCGGCGCCGCCTCGCACACCGCGGTGTCCCAGCCCGACACCGGCGAGCAGGCCGCCCATCCCGGGAGCTGAACGTGGAACTGCTGCAGGGTCGGATCCGGGACTACGCGTGGGGCTCCCGCACCGCCATCGCGGAGCTGCAGGGCCGCCCGGTGCCGAGCGAGGGGCCGGAGGCCGAGCTGTGGCTGGGCGCCCACCCGGGCGCCCCGGCCACCGTCGACCGGGACGGCGCCCCGGTCGACCTGACCGATCTGCTGGTCGCCGAGCCGGAGAGCTGGCTGGGTGAGCGGCTGGTCGGCCGGTTCGGCACCCGGCTGCCGTTCCTGCTCAAGGTGCTCGCGGCCGACGCCCCGCTGAGCCTGCAGGCCCACCCGGACGCCGAGCAGGCCCGGGCCGGGCACGCCGCCGACGTGGAACGGGTCAACTACGTCGACCCGTTCCACAAGCCGGAGCTGCTGGTCGCGCTCTCGCCGTTCGAGGCGCTGTGCGGTTTCCGCGACCCGGCGGAGTCGGCCGCGGCGATCGCCGCGTTCGGCGTACCCGTGCTGGAGCCGGTGGTGGCTGCGCTGCGCGCGGGGCCGGCGGGGCTGCGGGAGGCCGTACGTCTGCTGCTGAGCTGGCCGGAGGCGGAGCGCCCCGGGCTGGTGGCGGCCGTGCTCTCGGCGGAGGCCGGCGGTCCGGACGCCGTGCTGGCCCGCGCGTTGGCCGTCGACTACCCGGCCGACCCGGGGGTGCTGGTGGCGTTGCTGCTGCACCACGTCCGGCTGGCGCCAGGCGAGGCGATCTGGATGCCGGCCGGCAACCTGCACGCCTACCTGCGGGGCACCGGCGTGGAGATCATGGCGGCCAGCGACAACGTGCTGCGCGGCGGGTTGACGCCCAAGCGGGTCGACGTGGACGAGCTGTTGAAGGTGCTGCGCTTCGAGGTGCTCGACCAGCCGGTCGTCCCGCCGGTGGAGGTGGCGCCCGGGGTGGTGACCTGGCCGGTGCCGGTGGACGACTTCGCGCTGCACCGGGTGCTGGTGGACGCGGGCGCCCCGGAGGTGCGGCTGGCGTTGCCCGGGCCGCGGGTGGTGCTCTGCCGGGCCGGCAAGCTGCTGGTGGACGACGGGGTGGGCACGGTCACCCTCGGGCCGGGGCAGGCGGCGATCGGGACGGCGGCCGGCGGGCCGCTGGTCGTCGGCGGCGCGGGCGAGGCGTACGTCGCGACCTGCGGCCTGTGCTGATCCGCCCTCGCTTCCCGCTCGCCACAAGTCCGACTTTCCCGAAATAGCTTGACGCCGCCTTTGCTCAGTGTGACTCTATGGGTACGCAGCGTTGTCGCGACGAAGGTCCGGTAGCGCGCGGGGGAACCAAACCGGGGGGATGCACGGGGCGGCCGGCTGGTGGATGGAAAGTCCGTCCACGACCGACCGCCCCGTGCGCTGTCCGCGGACCGGGCCGTGCTCCATCCGCCCGCGAGCGTAAGGTGGAAGGCTGCGCAGCACATCGTTCGACAGGAGCTTCCATGACCAGCACCCTCCCGGCCGCCCCCAGCGGCGCGCCGTCCGAGGCCCGGCCGAGCACCCTCGCCGAGGGCGACTACAAGGTGGCGGATCTGTCGCTCGCCGAGTTCGGGCGCAAGGAGATCCAGCTCGCCGAGCACGAGATGCCCGGCCTCATGGCCATCCGGCGTGAGTTCGCCGAGGCGCAGCCGCTCGCCGGCGCCCGGATCACCGGCTCGCTGCACATGACCATCCAGACCGCCGTCCTGATCGAGACCCTGGTCGCGCTCGGCGCGCAGGTCCGCTGGGCGTCCTGCAACATCTTCTCTACCCAGGACCATGCCGCCGCGGCGATCGTGGTCGGCCCGAACGGCACCCCCGAGGCGCCGGCCGGCGTCCCGGTGTACGCCTGGAAGGGCGAGAGCCTGGACGAGTACTGGTGGTGCACCGAGCAGGTGCTCACCTGGCCCGACGGCCACGGCCCGAATATGATCCTCGACGACGGCGGTGACGCCACCCTGCTCGTCCACAAGGGCGTCGAGTTCGAGAAGGCCGGGGTCGTCCCGCCGGTCGAGTCCGCCGACTCCGAGGAGTACGCGGTCATCCTCAAGCTGCTGCACCGCTCGCTCGCCGAGGACGGTCAGCGCTGGACCCGGATCGCCGCCGGCATCAAGGGCGTCACCGAGGAGACCACCACCGGCGTGCACCGGCTGTACGAGATGCACCGCGCCGGCACCCTGCTCTTCCCGGCCATCAACGTCAACGACTCGGTGACCAAGAGCAAGTTCGACAACAAGTACGGCTGCCGCCACTCGCTGATCGACGGCATCAACCGGGCCACCGACGTGCTGATCGGCGGCAAGATGGCCGTCGTCATGGGCTACGGCGACGTGGGCAAGGGCTGCGCCGAGTCGCTGCGCGGTCAGGGCGCCCGGGTCGTGGTGACCGAGGTCGACCCGATCTGCGCGCTCCAGGCGGCGATGGACGGCTACCAGGTCGCCACCCTGGACGACGTGGTCGAGCAGGCGGACATCTTCATCACCGCCACCGGCTGCTTCAACGTCATCACCAACGACCACATGGCCCGGATGAAGCACCAGGCCATCGTCGGCAACATCGGTCACTTCGACAACGAGATCGACATGGCCGGTCTGGCCAAGCGTTCCGACGTCGAGCGGCTGAACATCAAGCCGCAGGTCGACCTCTGGAAGTTCGCCGACGGGCACGCGATCATCGTGCTCTCCGAGGGCCGTCTGCTGAACCTGGGCAACGCCACCGGCCACCCGAGCTTCGTCATGTCGAACTCGTTCGCCAACCAGACGATCGCCCAGATCGAGCTCTTCACCAAGACCGAGGAGTACCCGATCGGCGTCTACGTGCTCCCGAAGCACCTGGACGAGAAGGTCGCCCGGCTGCACCTGGGGGCGCTGGGCGCCAAGCTGAGCACCCTCACCAAGGAGCAGGCCGCCTACCTGGGCGTGTCGCCGGAGGGCCCTTTCAAGCCCGACCACTACCGCTACTGAGATGCGGGCCGATGCCCCGTCCTTTGGGGTTGGGTAAAGGCCCGCGCGGGACGGCCGCCAAGGCCCGAGCGAGCGTGCCATTGACTGTGGTAACGTCTCGCCGGGCTGCGGCGATAACCAAGCCGGGACCTATCGCACCATCGTCGCCGCAGGGCTTGTGGAGACGTCAAACGCCTGTGGAGTGGACGTAAGACCGGGGAAATCTCCGGCGGATCGCAGTGAAGCAGGAACCCGCCCGGGCGTTGCATGCGCAGCGCGGAGGGAATCCCCGCCATTATTGCGGTGGAGGAAGTCAATGATCGACACCCCGGAACCGGGACCGGGCCGGCCGCACGCGCGGCCGGCTCGTTCCGTCTTCGCGTCCTGCAGGTCGCAACCTGCCGGCTGCCGGGTAGGGCCGGCGTGGCGGGGATGACGGACATGGTGTCCTCGTCAGCGATATGCCTGACAGGCATAAGCAAATATGACTCTCAGTCATATCGCTCCTGACTGTCATGCTCGCCGGCAGTGGCGTCCGGTGCCGAAGGGCGGCATGCCCCGGGCCGGGCCGGGCCGCGTCAGCTCGGACCGCGGCGGGTGGGACGGATCCAGGTCCACACGCACCAGGCGAGCCAGGCCAGCGAGACGGCGGTGGCCAGTGGGCGCATCCGTAGGGCGCTGAGCAGCATCACCAGGGCCAGGACACCGAGCCAGGGCAGCAGGCCCTTCACGGCCGCCGCCCCGCGCGGCCGGTCATGACCGCCACCGGCCGCGGACCAGGCGGCGGACCAGGGGCGGGGCGATCCAGGACCAGAGGCTGTAGAGCAGCCAGGCGAGCGCCACGACGAGCGCGGGGACGTAGAGCTTGGCCAGGTTGAGCACGGCGATGCTGCCCACCGCGATCAGCCACGCGGATGCCCAGCCGGTAGAGCGGGCGCAGCGGGAGCAGCAGCGGATGGGTGTACACCCGGGTCTCCCAGGCCGCCTCGGCGTAGTCCGGGTCGTCCGGGTCGTGCGCGACCGCCCGGCCGAAGGAGCGGTGCGCGTCGCCGATCCGGCCGCGCTCCACGGCGATCCCGCCGTGCAAGGCCAGTGCCACCGGGTGCTCCGGGTAGCGGCCGAGGAACTCCCGGGTCACCCGCTCGGCCGCCCGGTCGTGGCCGCGGGCGTACGCGAGCTGGATGCGGCTGGCGTAGACGGCCGGGTGCTCGGGCGCCAGCTCGGCGGCACGGGCGAGCAGGCGGCTCGCCTTGTCGGTCTGGCCGACCGTGACGCAGAGGTCGGCGTACTGGCAGAGCAGCCACGGGTCCTGCGGTTCGAGCGCCAGCGCGTCGAGCAGCGCCCGCTCGGCCGGGGCGAAGGCGCCCTGGCTCCGGAGCGCCAGGCCCAGCCGGCCGAGCAGCTCGGCGTCCGGACCGACCTCGGCCAGCCCCTGCCGGGCCACCTCGGCCACCTCGTCCCAGCGGTCCAGCGTGCTGAGCGCCACCGCCCGCAGCCGGTACACGTGCGGATCGGTGGCCACCGGGCCGGGTAGCCGGGCCAGCTCCTCCAGCGCCTGCTCGGGCCGGTTCATCTCGAGCAGGCCGACCACCCGGGCGAGCTGGTCCGCCGGCGCCGTCACCGGACCGCCGCCGCGAGGACGATGAGGACCGCCTCGACGATGCCGAGGCCCAGCGCCGCCGCGATCCCGGGCAGCACCAGCGAGGCGGCCTGGCCGCCGCGCATCTCGTACGTGCGGAACCGGCCCTTCTGCGTCAGGTTGGCCACCGACCAGACCAGCACGCCGGACAGGGCCCCGACCAGCCGGGCCGGCCCGGAGGTGTGGCCGTCGAGCAGCACCACGGTGATGGCCAGCCGGGCGACCAGGGCGGCCAGTCCGGTGCCGACGATCGCCAGGACGGCCCCGACGGGCAGTCTGAGCCGGCGGGCGTTGACCAGGGCCAGCACGGTGGCCGCGAGTGCCCCGCCGAAGACGGCGGGATAGACCAGCGAGCCGGGCCGCCAGGGCGGGCGTCCCTCGGCGTACGCGGCGGGGGTGATGGTGGGGGTGAAGAGGTCGTCGGCCACGGTCGTCCTGTCTGAGGGGCTGGGCCGGATCCTGCCACAGCCGGTCATCCGTTGGATGCCCGCTGGACAGGGTGACGTTGCCATGAACGACTTGACGGCGGGGTCGGATCAGTAGGAAGGTATGGCTGCCCTAAGTTAACTGAGGCGTGCCTAACTGATCACGGAGTACCGATGTTCGCCACGTACCTGATCGGCCTGCGGGAAGGCCTGGAAGCAACCCTGGTGGTCAGCATCCTGGTCGCGTTCCTCGTGAAGTCGCAGCGACGGGACAGGCTGCCGCAGGTCTGGGTCGGCGTCGGCTCGGCCGTGGTGCTGTCGGTCTTCTTCGGCTGGCTGATCGAGTACACGTCGACCTCGCTGCTGGCCCGCTCCGAGGACCGCGAGCTGTTCGAGGCGATCACCTCGGTCGCGGCCGTGGTCTTCCTGACCTGGATGATCTTCTGGATGCGCAAGGCCGCCCGGACCATCGCCGGTGAGCTGCGCGGCAAACTCACCGAGGCGCTCGCGGTCGGCTCCCTCGCGGTGGCCGGCATGTCCTTCCTCGCGGTGATCCGGGAGGGGCTGGAGACCGCCCTCATCTTCTACTCGGCCGCGCAGAGCGCCGCCGGTGGCGCCGGACGTGGACCGCTGCTCGCGCTGCTCGGCGGCATCGCCACCGCCGTGGTGATCGGCTTCCTGCTCTACCGCAGCGCCCTGAAGATCAACCTGAGCAAGTTCTTCACCTGGACCGGCGCGCTGCTCATCCTGGTCGCCGCCGGCATCCTCAAGTACGGCGTGCACGACTTCCAGGAGGCCGGCGTGCTGCCCGGCCTGAACAACCTGGCCTTCGACATCACCTCGGTGCTCGACCCCAGCACCTGGTACGCGGCGCTGCTCGGTGGCATGTTCAACATCACCGCCACGCCGAGCGTGCTGGAGATGGTCGCCTGGGTGGCCTACGCGGTGCCGGTGCTGGTGCTCTTCCTCCGCAAGCCGGCCGCCCCGGCCAAGCCCGCCGCCCCGGCGACGCCCACCGGCAACGCCGAGGCGACTCCCGCCGCCCCGGTCCCGCCCGTGACCGACGCCGGCCAGCGCGCCTGATCCGCCTTCCTTACAAGGAGAGACAGTCCTGATGCGTACCACCCGCTTCGTCGTGCTCGCCGCCTCCGGCGTGCTCGCCATCACCGGCGTCACCGCCTGCGGCTCCGACACCGACGGTAAGTCGGCCGCCAAGGCCGGCAACGCGGTGAAGGTCAAGGCCACCGATACCGCCTGCGAGATGGACGTCACCGAGCTGACCGCCGGTCAGGCCACCTTCTCGGTGACCAACTCGGGCAGCAAGGTCAACGAGTTCTACGTCTACGCCGCCGGTGATCGGGTGATGGGCGAGGTGGAGAACATCGCCCCCGGGCTGAGCCGCGAGCTGCGCGTCGAGCTGCCCGCCGGGACGTACGAGACGGCCTGCAAGCCCGGGATGAGCGGCCGGGGCATCCGCGCCGCGCTGAAGGTCAGCGGCACCGCCGCTACCGTCGCCCCGGACGCCGCGCTGAGCCAGGCCACCGCCAGCTACCAGCGGTACGTGCAGAGCCAGACCGGCGCGCTGCTGACCAAGACCGAGGAGTTCGTGGCCGCGGTCAAGGCCGGCGACGTGGCGAAGGCCAAGGCGCTGTTCCCGGTGGCCCGCACCTACTGGGAGCGGATCGAGCCGGTCGCGGAGATCTTCGGCGACCTCGACCCGAAGATCGACGGCCGCGAGGAGGTCGTCGAGGAGGGCATGCCGTTCACCGGCTTCCACCGGATCGAGAAGGATCTCTGGACCACCGGTGACATCAGCAAGGACGGTCCGATCGCCGACCAGCTGCTCACCGACGTCAAGGAGATCGTGGCCAAGGCGAACGCCGAGAAGCTCACCCCGCTCCAGCTCGCCAACGGCGCCAAGGAACTCCTCGACGAGGTGGCCAGCGGCAAGATCACCGGCGAGGAGGACCGCTACTCGCACACCGACCTCTGGGACTTCAGCGCCAACGTGGAGGGCTCGAAGGCGGCCATCGCCGCGCTGCGCCCGGCGCTGGAGCAGCGCTCGCCCGAGCTGGTCAAGCAGCTCGACACCGAGTTCGCCAACGTCGAGACCGCGCTCGGCAAGCACCGCGCGGGCGACGGCTGGAAGCTGCACACCGCGCTCAGCAAGACCGAGCTGAAGGAACTGTCCGACAGCATCAACGCCCTGGCCGAGCCGATCAGCAAGGTCGCCGCGGTCGTCGCCCGCTGACGACCAACCCCGGAGGTGCAGCGATGAGCGAGCAGAACACCGCAGGCGAGACGCAGGCGTCCGCCGACCCGCCGCGCGGGACGGCCCTGTCCCGGCGCCGGGCCATCACCCTGGCCGGCGTCGGGGTCGCCGGAGTGGCCGGCGTCGCCGTCGGCGCGGGCGCGCTGGTCCGCGACTCGGACCGCGCGGGGGCGGACGAGGGCGTCGCCGCCGGTGCGGTGCCGTTCCTCGGCGAGCACCAGGCCGGCATCACCACCCCGGCCCAGGACCGGCTGCACTTCGTCGCGTTCGACGTGATCACCAAGGACCGGGCCCGGCTCGTCTCGCTGCTGCAGGAGTGGACGGCCGCCGCCGCCCGGATGACCGCCGGGAAGGACGCCGGGCTGATCGGCGCGGTCGACGGCATGCCGGAGGCGCCGCCGGACGACACCGGCGAGGCCCTCGGGCTGCCGCCGTCGCAGCTCACCCTCACCATCGGCTTCGGCCCGGCGCTCTTCCGCGACGCGCAGGGCAAGGACCGGTTCGGCATCGCCGACCGGCGACCGCCCGCGCTGGCCGACCTGCCGCACTTCGCCGGGGACGCGCTGCGTCCCGAGATCTCCGGCGGCGACATCTGCGTCCAGGCCTGCGCCAACGACCCGCAGGTGGCGGTGCACGCCATCCGCAACCTGGCCCGGATCGGCATGGGCGTGGTCAGCGTCCGCTGGTCGCAGCTCGGCTTCGGGCGTACCTCGTCGACCTCGCGGGACCAGGCCACCCCGCGCAACCTGTTCGGCTTCAAGGACGGCACCGCCAACCTCAAGGCCGAGGACGCGGGCCTGCTCCGCGACCACCTCTGGGCCCAGCCCGGCGACGGGCCGGACTGGATGGCCGGCGGGTCGTACCTGGTCACCCGCAAGATCCGCATGTTGATCGAGACCTGGGACCGCACCCCGTTGGCCGAGCAGGAACAGATCGTCGGCCGGACCAAGGGCCGCGGCGCGCCGCTCGGCAAGGGCGCGGAGTTCGACGAGCCGGACTTCGCCACGAAGGGCGACGACGGGGAGCCGGTGATCGCCGAGACCGCGCACGTCCGGCTCGCCCACCCGACCCAGAACGACGGCGCCCGCCTGCTGCGCCGCGGCTACAACTTCGTGGACGGCTCCGACGGGCTCGGCCGGCTCGACGCCGGCCTGTTCTTCATCGCCTACCAGCGGGACCCGCGCAAGCAGTTCGTGCCGATCCAGACCCGGCTGTCCCGGCACGACGCGATGAACGAGTACCTGCGGCACGTCTCCAGCGCCGTGTTCGCCTGCCCGCCGGGCGTCCGCGACGCCGCCGACCACTGGGGACGGGCGCTCTTCGCGTGACGCCGCCAGCCCGGTCCGAGCCGCCGGAACACGCCGTCCAGGGCGGCGTCAGCCGGCCGGCTGCTCGGCGTCGACCGGGGCGGGCTGTCCGCGTACCGGATCGGGCTGGATGGGGACGGCGAGCGCCGGCGCGGCGGGCCGCAACGCGGTCGTGGCCGGCGCCGGCACGGCGGCCGGCACGGCGGCCGGCGACGCGGTCAGCTCGGGCCAGAGCGCCGCGGTGACCCCGCGGCTACGCCGCAGCCGGTCCACCGCCCGGCGGTGCCGCTCGCCGAGCACCGCGGCCAGGTAGACCGATTCCGGCGCGGCCCACGGCGGCGGCGGGGAGATCACGGCGGCCATCTCGGCCCACAGCGCGCGGCCCAGCCGGGCCCGCTCCGGCTCCACCAGCTGGTGCACCCGGCCCAGGTACTGCCGGGCGGCCAGGGCCAGCCCGTCGTCCAACCGGGTCAGGTCCAGGGTGTGCGCCCAGCCGAGCAGCGCCGGGACGGCCAGCGGGACCGGCCGCCACACCGCGGCGCCCCGGGTGTGGACCACCATCGTGCCGGCCACCAGGTCGCCGAGCCGCCGCCCGCGCGGGTCGGACAGCATCACCGTCACGCTCGCCACCCAGCTCAGCAGCGGCAGCACCAGCCCCGGCCACTCCACCGCGACGCCCACCAGGGCCCGGGTCAGCGACTGGCCGACCCCGACCGGACCGCCGTCGACGCGGACCACCCGCAGGCCCACCGCGAATTTGCCGACCGTCCGGCCGCCGGCAAACCGTTCCATCAGCACCGGGTAGCCGACCAGCACGACGACCAGCAGCACCGTCTGCAGCGCACCCGTCAGGGCGGCGTCCACGATCGCGGCGGGCAGGGAGAGCAGCAGCGCGGAGAGGCCCGACACCAGCGTCAACGCCACGACCACCTGGGTCAGCAGGTCGATGAGCAGGGCGAGCACCCGGGAGCCGAGCCGGGCCGCCCGGACGTCCAGCTCCACCGCCTCGCCGCTGACCAGGCCCGCGTCGGCCCACCGGCCCGTGGCCCATGCGGCAGGTTGCGCTCTCACCCGGACAGTGAACACTATGGGCGCCGGACGGGGGAGGACGAGTGGATCTCGACGCGTACGTGGCGGAGCACGGCGCCGAGTGGCGGCGGCTGGAACAGCTCTCCGGCCGGCGGCGGCTCGACGCCGCCGAAGTCGACGAGCTGGTCGCGCTCTACCAGCGGGCCGCCACCCACCTCTCGGTGCTGCGCAGCCGCTCACCCGACCCCGCGCTGGTCAACCGCCTCTCCCACCTGGTGCTGGCGGCCCGGGCCCGGATCACCGGCCGGCCCCGGCCCTCCTGGGCGGCGGTCCGCCGGTTCCTGATCGCCGACCTGCCGGCCGCCCTCTACCGGGCCTGGCCCTGGTGGTGCGGGGTGGCCACCGCGTTCAGCGCGCTCAGTGGGTTCCTCATCTGGTTCGTCGCCGGGCACCCGGACACCGCCGCCGCGTTCATCGGCGAGGACGCCGCCGCCGACCTGGTGGAGTCCGGCTTCGCCGGCTACTACACGGAGTTCGCCGCGCCCACCTTCGCCTTCCACCTGTGGACGCACAACGCCTGGATCGCCGCCCAGTGCCTCGCCTCCGGGGTGCTGGTGGTGCCGGTGTTCTACCTGCTCTGGCAGAACGCGCTGAACGTCGGCGTGGTCGGCGGGGTGATGGTCTCCTACGGCCGGGGAGACGTCTTCTTCGGCCTGATCACCCCGCACGGGCTGCTGGAGCTGACCGGCATCTTCGTCGCCGCCGGGGTCGGCCTGCGGACCGGATGGGCGTGGATCGCGCCGCCGGCCCACCTCAGCCGGGGTCGGGCGGTCGCCGCGGCGGGCCGCTCCGCCATCGTGGTCGCCGTCGGCCTGGTCGGGCTCTTCGCCGTGTCGGCGCTGCTGGAGGCGTTCGTGACCCCGGCGCCCGCGCCGGTCGCCGTCCGCGTCGCGATCGGCGCCGCGGTCTGGCTGGCCTTCCTGGCGTACGCGCTGCTGCTCGGCCGGTACGCGGCCACCCGCCCGGCGCCGGTACCCGCCGAGGGCGCGGCTCAGAGTTGGCCGAGCGCCTTGAGCCGCAGGTAGGTGTCGGCGACGTCGGGGCGAGGCGGTCGGCGGGCGCGTCGACCACGGTCACCCCGTGCCGGGCCAGCGCGGCGCGGACCCGGTCCCGTTCGGCCAGCGCCCGCCAGGCCGCCGCGGCGGCGTACGCGTCGTCCGGCCCGCGCGGCGGGTCGGTGGTGAGCCCGGTCAGCACCGGGTCGTGGGTCGCGGCGACCACCACCCGGTGCCGGGCGGCGAGCCGGGGCAGCACCGGCAGCAGCCCCTCGCCGAGCGCACCCGCCTCCAGCGCGGTGAAGAGCACCACCAGACTGCGCTGCCGTTCCCGGCGCAGCACCTCACCGGCGATCAGCTCGAAGTCCGTCTCCACCAGCGCCGGCTGGAGCGGGGCGACCGCGTCGACCAGCCGGGGGAGCAGGGCCGGCCGGCCGCTGCCCTTGACCGTCGCCCGGACCGCCGCGTCGACCGCCAACAGGTCGACCCGGTCCCCGGCGCGGGCGGCCAGCGCGGTCAGCAACAGCGCCGCGTCGATCGCCCTGTCCAGCCGAGGCTCGTCGCCGACCCGTACGGCGGAGGTGCGGCCGGTGTCCAGGACGCAGACCAGCCGCCGGTCCCGCTCCGGCCGCCAGGTGCGGACCAGCACGTCGGAGCGGCGCGCGCTGGCCCGCCAGTCGATGGAGCGCACGTCGTCGCCGACCACGTACTCGCGCAGGGTGTCGAACTCGGTGCCCTGGCCGCGGCCCCGGGTGACCTGGATACCGTCGATGATCCGCAGCCGGGCCAGCTTCTCGGGCAGGTGCCGCCGGGAGTCGAAGCGGGGCAGCACCCGCAGGGTCCACGGTGGCGTGCCGGGGCGGCCGGCGCGCTGCCGGAAGGCCAGCCGCAGCGGCCCGAAGGAGCGAAGGGTGAGCACCGCCGCCGGCCGGTCGCCGCGCCGGGCCGGGGTGAGCCGGACGGCAGCGCGGCGCTGTCGCCCGCCGCGACCCGCACCATCCGCTCCGGCGGTACGTCCGGTCGGGCACCGGCCGACGGCACCCAGGCGTCGCGCACCTGGGCGCGCAACGTACGGCCGGAGGTGTTGGCCAGGTGCAGCGTGACGGTGGCGCTACCGTCCAGCCGGACCGTCCGGTCGCCGGAGCGGGTGGCGCCGACGGCGTGCAGCGGCGCGGCCAGCGCCCAGTCGAGGGCGACGAGCAGCAGCACCAGGCCGGTCATCACCGCCACGCCCAGGAACGGCGCCGGCCAGGCCGGCAGGGTCAGCGCGCCCGCACCGAGCAGCAGCGCCGCCCGCCAGGTCATCGCGGCGTCGGCACGGTGGCGAGCACCGTGTCCAGCACCGCGTCGACACTCACGCCCTCCAGCTCGACCTCCGGGCGCAGCCGGAGCCGGTGCCGCAGGGTTGGGCGGGCGACCGCCTTGACGTCGTCGGGGACGACGTGGTCGCGGCCGGCCAGCCAGGACCACGCCTTCGCCGTGTTGAGCAGGGCGGTGGCGCCGCGCGGTGAGGCGCCCAGCTCCAGCGCCGGAGTGTTCCGGGTGGCCCGGCACAGGTCCACGAGGTAGCCGAAGAGCGGCTCGGCCACGTGCACCCGGCGGACCGCCTCCCGGGCGGCGGCCAGGTCGGCAATGGTGGCCACCGGGCGTACGCCGGCCGCGCGCAGGTCCCGCGGGTCGAAGCCGACGTGGTGCGCGCGGAGCACGCCCAGCTCCTCGTCCCGGCTGGGCAGCGGCACGGTGAGCTTGAGCAGGAACCGGTCGAGCTGGGCCTCGGGCAGGGATAGGTGCCCTCGTACTCGATCGGGTTCTGGGTGGCCGCGACGATGAACGGGTCCGGCAGCGGCCGCCGCTCGCCCTCGACGGAGACCTGCCGCTCCTCCATCACCTCCAGCAGTGCCGACTGGGTCTTCGGCGGCGTGCGGTTGATCTCGTCGGCGAGCAGCAGGTTGGTGAAGACCGGCCCCTCCCGGAAGGTGAACGCGGCGGTGTGCGGGTCGAAGATCAGCGACCCGGTCACGTCGCCGGGCATCAGGTCCGGGGTGAACTGGACCCGCTTGGACGCCAGGTCCAGCGCGGTGGCCACGGTGCGGATGAGCAGCGTCTTGGCCACTCCGGGCACGCCCTCCAGCAGCACGTGTCCGCGGCAGAGCAGGGCGATCACCAGGCCGGTGACCACCGCGTCCTGCCCGACGACCGCCTTGGCCACCTCGGCCCGCAGCCGGTGCAGGGCCGCGCGGGCGTCGTGCTGCTCGCCGGCCGGCGCGGCGGCGGTAACGGGTCCGGTCACCGGGTATCTCCTTCGTTCGGATGGTCGGGTCGGGTGGCGACCGTACGGGTCAGCCGGTCCAGCTCGCGAGCCAGCTCCAGCAGCTCCCGGTCGGTGGCCGGCTCGTCGCCGTGGAGCAGGTCCGCCGCCGGTCCGGGTCGAGGCCCGCGAGCGCGGCGACCCGGGCGGCCACCTCGTCCGATGGCGTGTCGGGCGGCAGGTTGAGCCGGGGCAGCAGGCGCTCCCGAACCACGGTGCCCCTGCAGTGCGACGCACCCGCGTGAGACCCGCCAGGACGTCGCCGCGACGACTTGATCTATCCGCAAAGTCGAGCGTCACATATCG
>NZ_JAEVHJ010000027.1:0-39071 GCF_016802855.1 Micromonospora sp. ATA51
CGACCCGCAGTCCCAGGTCAGCGACCTGGCCAGCTGCGGTGGGAGGTCCCCGGCGGCGGCGATGATCGCGTCGCCGACGGTCAGCGAGTCCCGGCCGGTCAGCGGGACCAGGACCACGAACCGGGAGGTGCGTTCGACCAGCGTCGCCACGGCGCTCTTACCCGCCTTGCCGATGACCAGATCGCCTTCCCAGTGCCCGGGGACCTGCCGGCCCTCGACCTCGGCGGGGCGTTCGTCGAGGTAGCGGGGCTCGCGGATCCGTGGCGCTGGTGCCGGACGGGCACCGCCACGACGCGCCGTGCGGCCGGTACGCAGACCGATCAACTCCCGCGCCAGAGTGGACACCGGCTGGGCGTACACCCACTGGTAGATCGCCTCGTGAGACACCCGGTAAGCCTGATCGTCGGGATAGTCGAACGCCAACCGACCCGCGATCGACGCCGGCGACCAACCCAGCCGCAGCCGCTCGCGTACCACCTCCCGCAGGCCCGGCGCCCGCTCCACCGCCCACGTCTTCGGTCGCCGCCGCGCCACCGCCGCACCGGTGTCAGCGGTCGAGGCCCGGTACCCGACCCGGCCACCGTGCCGGGCGACCTCCCGCGACACCACCGACGGGTCACGGCCGATCAGGACCGCGATCTGCTTGAACTCCAAGCCTTCGGCCAGGCCACGGGATATCTCTTCCCGATCACCCAAGGTCAACATCGCACGCACAGCGGAACATCCTGTCCCACCCAACCGCCAAGATCAAATGCTACGACCGGCTGAACCTGCCAGCACTCTCCTTCATTGTGCAGGTCAACCCGGATCGGGCCGACACGGTGCGAGAGTCGATCGACGCCATCGCCAACGGGAGCGGCGCGAAGACGACCAGGATCAAAGATCTGGGCACGGACGCCGTTACCTATGAGAGCGACGGCGCTCGGGTGCTGGCCGTCGCCGTGCCCTACGAAAAGGAGCTGCGACTGCTGTTGTTCACCGGCCCAACGATCGTGCCGCAAAGCAAGTTCACCGAACTCGCCCAGCACGTCATCCCCCAGATCTGAGTGCCGGTCGCCGCTCGGACAGAACACACATCTCGCATCCGGGCAACCGCTAGCGGTTGCTGCATGAGGGATGGGGCGACGCAAGCGAAGTAGCTGGCACCTCAAGGACTTGCTGATGGACAGAGAAGCGCCTCCACTAGCGGTAGCCGTAGGGGGTCCACGCAAAGGTCGAGCATGGAGGGCTCCAGCGAGGGTGGCTCGGTTGTCGGAGCGGGTCCGGTCATTTGCGCCGGTCCGCTGGTAGGGGGGCGGCGTCCTGGTCGGGGCCGGACCGGTGGTCGGGGCCGGATGGGCAGCCCGACCGGTTGCCGCGGTCGCCGGTGGGACGGAGGATCCGCCGCTCGCCGTGCCCTGGTTGCGGATCGGTACGGCGGCGCCGCTCATAAGGGCCGGCAGGATCTCGACCTCGGCACGCAGGCGATGCCCCGAGGCTATGGACGGCGACGCCGCCGATCAGGCTCGTGAGGGCGTACCGGCCAGGTAGGTGCACGACACCCGTACTCCGAACCGTTGGATGGCGCTGCTCTGCGCCCCAGCACCGCCACAGACAGCATCAGGGGCGCGACGTCTGGCCCCCTAGCGAGGGGCGACAGACGTAGGCCAAGCGGCGGCTGAGCCTGCATGACAGCACACTATCCGCAGCTGAGGCGCTGTTCGTGCACGCGCAGAGCCACCGTCGTGGCGTCCAGCAGAGGAGTGGGTACGCCGAGCGCACGGGCCCGCGCCGTGAGGTCGCCGAAGATCTGCTCGGCCTCGGTCGGCTGCCTGGCGATCAGGTCCCGGTAGAGCGAGGCGGTGTCGGCCGAACCGGGCCGGGTCACGAAGGCCTGGACGTTGTCGAGGACCTGCTTCGGCACCGGATACCCGGCCGCTGCGGCGACGGCCGCGGCCTCGGCTGCGATCTGCGGGCCGAGGCGGTCGCCTCCGGGGACTGCCACGGCGTCGCCCACCGAACCGCGTACCAGGGCGTTGAGGGCGCCGAGCGTGCTGATGAAGACCCACTTGTGCCACATGGCTCCGCGGATGTCCGGCGAGACGGAGAAGTCGAAGCCCGCGTCGGACAGCACCTCAGCGATCTGCTCGACGCGCTGCGACGTGCCACCCTGCTGTTCGCCGATGAGGATATCGGCCAGGGTGCCCAGCCGGACGATGTCACCCTCGGCGTCGAGCGTGGTGAGGACGCGGACTACGCCGCCGAGCACGGCGTCCACGTCGAACCGCTCGTTCAGCGCGTCCATGTGGGCCATGCCATTCAAGAACGGGATCACCGTGGTACGCGGGCCGACCGCAGCGGCGATGTCGTCGATCGCCGTCGGCAGCGCGGTCGCCTTCACCGAGACGAGAACGACGTCGTAATGCCCGTCGATCTCGGCGGCGGTAAGGAGCCGTGGCATGAGCACGGTCTCGGTCCCCAGGCCGGTGATTCGCAGCCCGCGCTCGCGGAGCACGTCGGCGCGCTTGGGTCGGACGAGGAAGGTGACGTCCCGGCCGGCCTGCTGGAGCTGGGCGCCGAAGTAGCCTCCGGTCGCGCCCGCTCCGACGACAAGAATCCTCATGCGCCGAGACGTTACTAGTCGAGCCGGTAACTCAACAGCGCGCGTGGAGTGATCTGTGATACCGGTTGAACCGGTATCATCGAGCGGTGTTTCAGGATGAGGCGGCCTTCCGGTTCGTCGGCGGGCGGGTTTCGGTCGACTTCACCGCGACCCACGGCCTGCGGTGGCGTGACCCCAGCGTCGAACGCATCCCTGCCCCGGCCGATCTCGCGCGCTGGTTCATCGAGGCGGGTCTGGCCGACATCACCGTGCCGGTTTCCGCCTCGACCCTCCGCAGCGCCCGTGACTTGCGCGAAGCCCTCTACCGGCTGATGCGTGGCCGGGTCTTCCAGGAACCGCTGGACCGGCGAGCCATCGATGTGGTGAACCGCTGGGCGGCCAAGGCGCCACCCGCGGTCCGGCTCACGGCGGACGGCTCGGCGAAACGTCTCGTGGAACCCACCGCCGGCGGGCTGCTGGCGTTCGTGGCTCGCGACGGCGTCGACCTGCTCGCCGGCCCCCACGCCAACCGCCTGCGGCAATGCTCCAGCGACACGTGCACGCTGCTATACCTGGACACGTCGCGGGCTAGCAGCCGCCGTTGGTGCTCCATGGAGGTCTGCGGCAGCCGCGACAAAATGGCCCGCTACCGCCAGCGCGCCGCCGTGTGATCCCACTTCGGCACGTTGTTGAGGAGGTGAGGCGACGCCGCCCAGTCGTTGGCGGTGCCAGTGGCGTGTGGTGCAAGATCACCGAAAAACTCGTCGACCTGCTGATAGGTGGTGCCGGGATGGCAGATGGCCCGGCCGAGGCCGTTCGCCGTCAGCAGTTCCCACCGAGCCTCGACGGTTGGCGGTGGGGTCGCAGGACGACCGCCAGGGCTGCGCGACGCCAGGTCGGCCAGCCAATCGTGCACAGTCGCTGATCGGCGTAGGCCGCCACTTCGGCGCCGTGCTGTACGGGCTCTCGCGGTCCGCGGCGGCCGAGGCGAGCGGTCGCGTGCCACAGCAAGACTGCGGCCAGGCCGTTGCGGGCGTCGATCACGCGTCAAGCACGAACCCCGTCAGGTGACGGTATGGATCTGAACCGACTGAGAAACTGGCGCGAGGACCTGCGACACGCTGCCGCCTCCGCTCTCCTCGACTTCGAGACGCGCTACGGGTATCCGCCCGGCGAGAACAGCATCAGCCCACCCGGCCCCGCCGGTTCCGCCCGGCTCGCCGCACTCGACCCCCCTCCGAGCAAATCACCGAGTTACAGACCGACCAAGGTCTGACCGATAGTCGGATTCGCAGAAAAGACCCAATAGGTCCCGCTTTCAAATAAAGTGAGGGCTGCTCGCACAACCCCACCCTCCTCGCTGGACGCGGCCTGGCGTGACTCGTCGAGCGAGGTGTTGGTGCTCTCCCCATCCGTGACATCCCGGTCCGGCGCGCGACCCCTGGTCGCGGTGTGCGTGATCTTCGCCGCCGCGTCGCTGATCGCGGTACCGGCCAGTCTCGACCTCGGCTGGGACGAGGTCGTCTATGTGAGCCAGCACGGCACCCATGCGCCGCCGGCATTCATGAGCGCACCGCGCGCCCGGGGCGTGACCCTGCTCGTGTGGCCCGTAGCGTCCTGGCTCGACTCCACCGTCGTGCTTCGCCTGTTCCTCACCGTCACCGCGGCGGCGTCGCTCGGGCTGGGGTTCTGGGTGTGGTCGCGGGTGTCACGGCGGCCCGGCGCCGCCGCGATAGCCGCCGGGCTGTACGGGAGCCTCTGGACCGCCCTGTTCTACGCGAACGCCGCAATGCCCAACCACTACACGGCGATGGCGGCAGTGGCGGCGGTCGGGTGTTTCCTGCTGGCCGCGGCCGAGCCAGCCCGGCCCGGGGCGTACCTCGGGCTCGTCGCCGCCCTCGCCGTGGCCGCCCTGATGCGTCCGGCCGACGCCTTCTGGCTCGGGCTCCCGCTGCTCGCCGCCGCCGTCGCGGTGCCCGCGTTCCGGCGGTGGCGGCTGACCGCGGCGGTGGTCGCAGGCCTCGTGCTGGGCGGCGCACCGTGGGCGGTCGAGGCCGAGCTGCGCTACGGCGGGCTCCTGGAACGCATCCGTCAGGCCGGTCACGTGCAGGGCGGCACGAAGCTGCAGTTCTCCCTCGGGCACGTGATCAGCACCCTGGACGGGCCGATCCTGTGCCGCCCGTGCGACAGCCCCGTGCGGTGGCCGGCGGTGCTGTGGTGGCTGGCGCTGGCGGTGCTGGTGCCACTGGCTGTCCGGGCGGCTCACTTGGCGGGCATGGCGCGGACGGCATGGCTGCCATTCGTGGTCGCCGCCGCCATGGCCTTCCCGTACCTGTTCCTGATCGGATACTCCGCACCCCGGTTCCTGCTGCCGGCCTACGCCGTTGCTCTGGTCTGCGCCATCCCGGGGCTCGCCGCATTGTTCTCCACGGCCGTCGGTCAGTGGCGGCGGGTCGTTGCCGCCGTGGTTGCGTTGGGCTTCGCCGGCCACCTCGCCATCCAGGCCGGCATCCTGCACCACGTCGTGGCGGAGCAGGTCCGCAGCCGCGGCGACTGGGCCCGCCTCGTCCAGACCCTGCGGTCGCACGGGGTGCGACCGCCGTGCGTGATCTCCGGCCACGAGGCCATCCCGATCGCCTACTACGCGGGTTGCCGTGCGCTGGAGGACCGGGGATACAACCGCAACGCGAGCATCGCGCAGCTGCGGCACGCCGCGGCGACCGGACGCTTCGCCCTGCTGGTCAAGGACTCCGCCCCGCCCGACTGGGCCAAGGACTGGCACCGGATTCCGGTGCCGAACCTCACCACCTCCGGCTGGGAGGTGTGCCTGCCGCAGCGCCCGGCGACAGCACCGAGATAAGACGGCTGCGCGGCGGGTGCGGGCCGCGGACGGCTGCCGCGCCGGCACCGCGCTCGTTCGGGCATACGCCGGCGCGGCGGGTATGCGCGGCGGATGTGCACCGGCGAGGTCGACCCGGCTCTCACCACCACCAGACGAACCAGTGCCGCGGCGCCGCGCCGGGTGTCCCGGGGTTCGTCCCGATGGACCCGAGCAACCGGCCCCAGCCCTTCAAACGCCATCTCGGGGCGCCGATGCACCCCCTGCCCCGCGACCTGCCGCCGACCGGGGCGCCGGCCGCGGCGACCCTGTCCGGACGCGTACCGCCGAGCGACCGACCATCGACGGCGAACTCCTCGCCCGACTGCTGTTCTACTCGGCCGGCGTCACCCGAACCGCCGGAGACAACCTCTGGTTCAGGGCCGCCCCCTCCGCCGGCAATCTTCACCCCCTCGAGATGTACGTGGTGGCCGGCGAGGTGGCCGGGCTCGACGCCGGGCTGTACCACTTCGCGCCGGAGGTGTTCGGCCTGGAGGCACTCGCGGCCGGGGACCACCGCCGGGCGCTGGCCAACGCCACCGCCGACCCAGACGTCGCGGCCGGCCCGCTCGCCCTCGTCGTCACCGGCCTCCCGTGGCGCACCGCGTGGAAGTACGCCGAACGGGGGTGGCGGCACGTCTACTGGGACGCCGGGACAATGTTGGCGAATCTGCTCGCCGTCGCCGAAGGCCACGGGCTACCGGCGCGGGTACGGCTAGGCTTCGTCGACGCCGCCGTGTCTCGCCTGCTCGGCGTCGACGGCGTGACGGAGTTCCCGGTGGCGGTGATCACCTGCGGCCGACCCGCCGCGATCGCCGCCGCCGAGCCGGTCGAGCTACCTCCGCCGCCGTTCCCGCCGACACCGCTCTCCCCCGCGCCGGTCGACTTCCCGCTGGTCAACCGGGTGCAGCAGGCCGGTGAGCTGACCACGGGCGACGACGTGACCGGCTGGCGGGCGGCCGCCGTCGCGGGCCTGCCCCGCGCCACCGACACCGTCGACGCACCGGTTGGGGCCGGCAGCGAGCCGATCGAGTCGGTCATCCTGCGCCGCGGCTCCACCCGGCGCATGCGCCGCCAACTCGCCCCCGCCGAGCTGCTGCACTGGGCGATGGCGGCGGCGACCCGAGCGGTCCCCGCCGACGCGATCCCGACCGGGACCACCCTGCTCTCCCACGAGGTCGCAGTCCACGCGGTGCACGGCACGGAGCCGGGCCTGTACCAGCAGGTCGACGGCCCGCCGCAGCTGCGCCGGCCGGCGCCGGATGCCAAGGTTCGA
Source organism: Micromonospora sp. ATA51 (assembly GCF_016802855.1). Lineage (NCBI taxonomy): Bacteria > Bacillati > Actinomycetota > Actinomycetes > Micromonosporales > Micromonosporaceae > Micromonospora > Micromonospora sp. ATA51. The sequence goes on from NZ_JAEVHJ010000027.1 coordinate 6,736, forward strand.
ACATTGAGCCAGGGGCTCTGCCTCGACCAGCCGCTCGGCGGCGACTCGGCGTACACCGACTTCGCCTGCGCCGATCTCGACCAGGTGCTCGGCGGGTACGGCGAGCGCGGGTACCGGGTCGCCCAGTTCGAGGCGGGGGTGGCCGCCGGCCGCCTGCAACTGGCCGCCTTCACCCTCGGTCACGGCGGCACCGGCCTGACCTTCTGCGACCAGGACGTCTCGGATGCGTTCGACACCCGTGCGGCCTGCATGCTGGCCATCGCCATCGGGCTACCCGCCTACCGGCCGAAGCCGGGCGGCCCGCCCGGCCGGCCCCGGCGGATCACCCGCTGACGGGTCCCGCTGGTGCTGGCTGTCCCGGCCCAGACGGTGGATCATGTACTAAATTGTGACCGAGGATCGACACTAACCGATTCCCAACGCGGATTGCGGCTTCTCGGTGCCATCCCGCTCGGCTGACAGCCACTCTGCTGGGGCCTGACACGCCCGACCGGGTTGCCCGAGCATCCGACGACGAGACCGACTCGGCGGCCTCCACCACGAATAACGACGCGCGCTTGACCTGCCCGGACTGTGTTTTCGGCACCTACAGGCTTGTGTCGGGCGCCTGCCCGAACGCGCGCAGGTCCAGTCCGTCGCCAGCCGCACCTGTCCTTGACGGATCCACCGTCGCCGTTCGGTCAGGCCGGGGCGGGCGCCGCCAGAAGCGCGCGCAGCTCGCGGACCGCTGCCCGCCCGGCGCGGTTCGCGCCGACTGTGCTCGCGGACGGCCCGTAGCCGACCAGGTGGATCCGGGGGTCGGCGACCACCCGGGTGCCGTCCACGACGATGCCGCCGCGGGGCCCTCGCAGCCGCAGCGGGGCCAGGTGGTCGAGCGCCGGCCGGAAGCCGGTGCACCAGAGGATGACGTCCACGTCCTGTGCCGCGCCGTCGCGCCACTGGACGCCGTCGGGGACGATCCGGTCGAACATCGGCCGGCGTAGGAGGAGACCGCGCTCCCGGGCTTCGAGCAGCTGCGGTGTCCACGACAGCTCGCTGGCGCTGGCGATGCTTCCCGGGGGCAGTCCGGCCCGTACCCGTGCCTCCACCTTGGCGACCACCTCGCGTCCGTAGTCCGGGCTGAACGGCCCGTCCCGGAACACCGGCGGCCGGCGGGTGACCCAGGTCGTCGTCGCCGCGACGTCGGCGATCTCGACCAGGAGCTGCACGGCCGACGTTCCGCCCCCGACGACAACCACCCGCTTCCCTGCGAACTCCGCCGGCCCCCGGTAGTGGGCGGTGTGCAGCTGCCGCCCGCGGAACGTTTCCTGTCCCGGGTAGTACGGCACGAACGGCCTGGTCCACGTTCCAGTGGCGTTGATCAGTGCCCGGGTGATCCAGGTGCTGTTGTCGGATTCGACCAGGAGTCGTCCGTCGCGAGCGTTCCGGACGGCCGTAACGGCGACTGGCCGCTGCACGTCGATGCCGAATTCCCTCTCAAAGGCGGCGAAATAGGCCGGCACCGCGTCAGCGGCTGGTTCGTCCAGCGGCGGAGGCGTGAAGCGCATGCCGGGCAGGTCGAAGATCCCATGCACGGTCGCCATGCGCAGCGTCGGCCACCGATGCTGCCACGCCCCGCCGGGTGCCGGGTTGGCGTCCAGGACGGCCAAGTCAAGACCGGAGGAGCGCAGGTGGTACGCGCTGGACAGCCCCGCCTGTCCGGCCCCGATAACCACCGCATCCGTCTCCGGCATGTGCCGGACAACGTCTCAGGCTCACCCGGGCCTTCCCACGGGCGATGGATGTCACACCGCCCGGACGTACCCGCCAACCCGGCCCTGGCCCTGCCCGGTTCTCGGCGGCGACTGGGCGGTCGACGTCGTCCACCGCGGCGCCGACCTGGTCGAGTTCGACCGGGTCGCGGCGGACCAGCTCCAGGATCCCAGCACGTACGCGGCTGTCACCTCCGGCGCTACTTGCGGCAGCGGAATCGAGCGATCTGCTTCAGGTGGCCGGCGGAGCCCAGAGGCGCCGAGCCCGGCCCGGCGACAGAGCTGACCGCGGCGAAGGTGCAACAGTTCCTGACCGCCCCGCGCACGCGATCCCGGCCTGCGAATCTCTCAGAGCCTGGACGCGATCGCCTCGGCGGCATCCTCCACGAGTACGAGCATGCCGCGTGACCTGCGTGGACGAGGTTTTCGGCTACCGGCGGGTCGGTGGCGCCCGAGCGGACGGCGGGCCAACCGACCCGCCGCCCGCTTCCGAGTGGACCTCGCTACCCGATGGGTGCCCCCGTGGTCAACGCATCGACGCCCGGAGGCAAGATCACGCCGTGGGCGATCCTCGTCCAGGTTGGTGAGCCCACGGTGAGCCCAGGCGGCAGCAGCCCGAGAAACGATCAAGGCCGCTCACCTGAGTAACGCCAGGTCAACGGCCCTTTTGCTTCTACTCTGATTGGTGTCCGAGGATCGACACGAACCGGTTTCCAACCCGGGCTGCGCCTTCGCGGCGCCATCCCACTCGGCTGATCTTCGCTTGACCTGCCCGGATAGGGTTTTCGACACCCGCAATATCCGCACCCTTTCACCAACGGTTCAGCGCGGCGGTCAACTGGGCCAGGGCGATATGGGCGGCGTCGAACAGGGCAAGTTTTCGCGGGAAGTTGTGGATGAGCCCCTGGTACCGGGTCGCGGTGACGGGAACGCCGGCCGCCAGCAGCCTGGCCGCGTACCGTTCACCCTCGGCGGACAACAGGTCGAGCTCGGCGGTGATGACCACGGCGGGGGGCAGGCCGGTGAGGTCGGCCCGCAGCGGGTCCAGGTCCGGCTGGGTACGGTCCACGCCGGGTGGGGCGAACGCGTCCCAGAAGAACCGCATCTCCTCCCGGTCCAGGCCGTACTCGTCCAGGGGCGGATAGTCGGCCGCGGGGTCGATGACCGGGCAGATGAGGATCTGTCCCGCAAGACGGATGCCCGCGTCCCGGGCGCGCCGAGCGGTCACCGCCGCCAGGTGCCCTCCCGAGGAGTCGCCGGCCACCGTTATCCGGCCCGGGTCGAGGCCGTGCCGAGCCGCCCCGGGCCCGCGCAGCCAGGTGAGCGCGCGCGCCATGTCGTCCACCGGGGCCGGGTACGGATCCTCGGGGGCGAGCCGGTAGTCCACGGAGAGCACGGCCCAGCCGGACGCGGCCGCCAGGTGCCGGCACAGCCCGTCGTGAGTGTCCACGCTGCCCATCGCCCAGCCCCCGCCGTGGGCATAAAGGACCACCGGCATCGCGTCGTGATCGCCGTCGCGATAGAGGCGGGCGGGCACGCCGCCGGCGTCGACGGTCACCACGGACCGGATCGCCGGTCCGCCGCCCACCTCGGCCGGAGTCGCCTGGACCATGCTGAGCCGTGCCGCCGGCAGGGTCGCCCGGGTGAGCGGGACACGCTGCTGGACCTGCATCGCCGCCCGCGCCTGCGGGTGCAGCCGGCTGGGATCCACCCGCTCATTATCGCCTGCTGGACGGATGTCAGTGTTGCCGACACGGCCGGTGACTGATCGGCGGCAGGCGGATACGGTGTGGACCGTGGACGAGCTTCTACCGGCACTGCCCGAGGACTGGGACCGCTGCCTCGCGGTGGTCGCACACCCGGACGACATCGAGTACGGCGCGGCCTCGGCGATCGCCCGCTGGACCGCGCAGGGCAAGCAGGTCACCTACCTGCTGGCCACCCGGGGCGAGGCAGGAATCGACGCCATGGACCCGAACCAGGCCGCGCCGTTGCGCGAGGAGGAGCAGCGCGCCGCGGGCCGGGAGGTCGGCGTGGACGTCGTGGAGTTCCTCGACCACCGCGATGGCGTCGTCGAGTACGGTCCAGGCCTGCGCCGCGACATCGTGCGGGCGATCCGCCGGCACCGTCCCGACGTCATCGTCTCGGGCGCTTTCACCGTCCGCATGGTGGGCGGTATGACCAACCAGGCCGACCACCGGGCGGTGGGACTGGCCACGCTGGACGCCGCCCGCGACGCGGGCAACCGGTGGATCTTCCCAGAACTGGTGGACGAGGGGCTACCGCCCTGGGGCGGCGTGCGCTACGTCTGCTTCGCCGGTGCCGAGCGCCCCACGCACGGCGTGGACGTCACCGGCGCGCCGCTGCAGCGCGGTATCGCCTCGCTAGCTGCGCACGCCGAGTACACCAGTGGCCTGGGCGTGGCCGGCCCCGAACCCGGGCCGTTCCTCAGCTGGGCGCCCGCCAGGGCGGGCCGGCGCTGGGCGTGGAGGCGGCGGTCCTGTTCGACGTGCACACCCTCACCTTCGAGGGCCCACCACCCTGGCTTTGAGCCCTGCCAGCACTCTCCGGCGAGTCTGTCGGGCGACGAGTCAGGTCACGTCAGCGGATCAGGCCAGTCCGGACACCGCTACGGGTTACGACCCAAGGGTGCGTCCCGGGATCGCTGCCCGCGATCCCGGGACGGTCCGTCAGACACCGGCGGGCTCGCGCTCCTCGGCCGGCGTGTTGCGCGGTAGCAACCTCGCCAGCGCCGGTCCGGCCACCAACAGGACGGCCAGGGCGAGCACGACGAGCGCGATCGGGTGGGAGAGGACGATCAGCAGGTCACCGTCGCCCAGGGCCGACGTCTGGGTGAGCGCCTTCTCGAAGAGGGGTCCGATGACCAGGCCGAGGACAAGGGGAGCCATCGGCAGGTCGTAGAGCTTCATGAAGTATCCGGCGACGCCCGAGACGAAGACGACCCAGACACTGAACATGTTGTTGTCGATCGAGTACGCCCCGACGAAGCTGGTGAACAGGATGATCGGGTACAGGTACGCGTACGGGATCCGCAGCATCTGGGCGAACATCGGGGCCATCGGCAGGTTGAGCACCAGGAGCATCACGTTGCCGATGAAGAACGAGACCAGCAGCCCCCACACCAGCGTCGGCTGGTTCTGGAAGAGGAGCGGGCCCGGCTGCAAACCGTAAATGGTGAATGCGCCCAGCAGGACGGCGGTCGTGCCGCCGCCGGGGATGCCGAGGGTGAGAGTCGGCACGAAGTTCGCGTTGGCCGCCGCGTTGTTGGCGCTCTCCGGCGATGCCACCCCTTCGATGGCCCCTTGACCGAGCTGGCCCTTGTTCCTGGAGACCCGCTTCTCGACGCCGTAGGCGATGAAGGAGGCGAGGGTCGAACCGGCGCCGGGCAGGCAGCCGAGGAGGAATCCCAGGACGCTGCCGCGACCGATCGGGCCCACGCTGCGCCGGAGTTCGTTTCTGGTGATGAGCAGGTCCCGGAAGCGGGTCCGGATCGGCGCCGCCGCGCCGATCCGGATCTGGTACATGACCTCGCCGACGGCGAACAGCCCGATCATGACCTCGACGAACGGCACACCGCTGAGCAGGTTGACGCTGTCGAACGTGAACCGTGACGTGCCCGTCCCGGCGTCCAGCCCGACGGTCGCCAGCAGCAGCCCGGCCGCGGCCATCGCAAACCCGCGGATCCTCGAATCCCCCGAGAAGCTGACGATGGTGGCCAGGCCCAGATCATGATCGCCAGGTTCTCGACGGGACCGAACTTCAGCGCGAAGTCGGCGAAGGGCGGCGCGACCACCATCAGGAGGACCAGCGAGAAGATGGCGGCCACGAAGGAGCCGATGGCGGCGATGGACAGTGCCGCGCCGGCCCTCCCCCGCCTCGCCATCTGATAGCCGTCAAGCGTCGTCACGACGCTCGACGCCTCACCCGGAGTGGAGATCAGCACCGATGTGATGGTTCCGCCGTACTGCGCCCCGTAGTAGATCCCGGCGAGCATGATGAGCGCGGTCACGGGCTCGAAGTCCAGGGTCAGTGGCAGGAGCACCGCCACACCGGTGGTCGACCCCAACCCTGGCAGCAATCCGATCACGGTGCCCGCGAGAACGCCGACGAAGCACCAGAGCAGGTTCTGGGGCGTCAGCGCGGTCTGGAACCCGAGAATGACGTTGTCGATCACCGCTCAGCCTTCCGTTCCCACTCCGAGCAGCCCCCCGGGAAGGGGGACGTGCAGGAACAGCCCGAACGCGCCGTAGATCAGCCCGGTGGCGACGGCCGCGATCACCGCGGACTTCAGCAGCGCCTGCCGTTCGACCCAGGTGGAGATCACGAAGACAAGGCCGCCGAACGCGGCCAGAAAGCCGACCACCTGCACGAGTAGGATCGCGCCGAGGGTCAGTCCGAAGACCTTCCAGAGGTTGCGGATCCGCTCCCGCCTGGTGCGCCCGCTGATGTCGACGTCGTCGTCCGCACCGCTCTCCATCAGGTCGGTGCCCTCGGCGGCGTGCGGCCCGGCCCCGGCAGCAGCCCCGCCCGGACGGTGGCTCGGCTGGCCGTGCACGGACCGGAGGGCGATCCAGCCGCAGAGGACCGCGGTCAGGCCGCCGGCGAGAACCGGCAGGAAGCCTGGACCCACCCGACCGCCGTCGACGAACACACCGTAATAGATGCCTCCCGCCGCGGCGGCGAGGCCGACCACGGCGAGCACGGCATACGCCGTCGCCTCGCCGTTGCCGCGGATACGAGCCAGCGTGCTCACTCGCCCTGGGCCTTCTTGAGCGTGTCGTTGTTCTCCTTGAGGTACGCCGTGAAGTCGTCACCGAACAGCGCGTTCGGCTGCAGGTAGTTGCTGGCGATGTACTGCCTCGCCTTGTCGGACTCGATGAACTTCCTGCTCGCGTCGATCCAGAACTTTCTGGCTCCGTCGCTGATCCCGCCCGGCGCGATCAGGCCACGGAACTGGGCGAACGCGACGTCGATCCCCTGCTCCTTCGCGGTCGGGATGTCCTTCAGCTCGGGGTACTCGTACCGCTTCTCGGAGAACGCGCAGAGCGCCTTGAGTTTCCCGGCCTTGAGCTGCTCGACGACCTCGCCGGGGTTGAGCGACGCGACCTGGATCTGGTTGCCCAGCAGCGCCGCGAGCAGTTCGTCGCCCGACTCGAACGGGACCCGGTCGAACTTCGCGCCGGTAGCCTGCTCGGTCAGCGTGAAGACCACGTTGTCCAGGCCGGTCACACCGGAGATGCCCGCGACGACGCGTCCAGACTTGCTGGCGTTCACGACGTCCGCGCACGTCGTCCACGGCGAGCTCGCCGGTACGACGGCGAGGGTGAAGTCGTCACCGACCTTCATGATCGGGGTGAACCTCGTGTAGTCGAAGCCCACCTTGGTGTTGAGCGGCAGGGCCAGCAACGCCGTCTCGCTCGGCAGGAGGTAGTTCGGGTCACCCGTCTTGCTCAGGAAGTAGGAGTAGCCGACGGCGCCCGAGCCGCCAACCCGGTTCTCCGTGTTGATCCGGAGGCCGGGGACGACGGCCTCCAAGCCGGCCGCGATCGAGCGGCCGGACATGTCGCTGCCGCCGCCCGCCCCGTACGGAACGACCATGGTGACGTTGCCCTTGGGCTTGAATGTCTCTCCGTCGCCTCCGGCGGACTTCTGGCCCTTGGCTTCACCGCACGCCGTCAGGATGAGAACCGACGCGGCCACGACCGCGGTGAGCAGCAAGCTGTTGCGCTTCATGACGACCCTTTCGTTGGTGGTGGTTGAGCTTCGGTTGGTGGAGGGAGGGGTCCTTCCGCGGGGTCAGTGTGGGACGGTCGTCGCTGGCACCTGGCCGGCCTTGTGGGCCACGTCCGCCGCGATGCGTAGCAGGTCAAGGTATCCATTGACGTTCCAGGCGCTGCGCCCGACGAACAGCCCGGTGACGCCGGGGGTGTGCAGCAGGTCCCGCGCGTTCCCCGGGTTGACCGACCCCCCGTACAGCAGGGCGGTCACCACGGCCCCGTACTCGGCGTCAAGCGCCCGGGTGACTTCTGCGATCTCGTCGACCGCGGGTTCCCGGCCCTGCTCTCCGATCGCCCAGACGGGTTCGTATGCGAGCAGCACGCGCGATCCGGCGGGCACCCGATCAAGAGCGGCAGCCACCTGCGAGAGCACGTGCTGTCTCGCACCACCGGCCGCCCGCACCTCGGCGGACTCTCCCACGCAGAACAGCGCTGTCAGGCCGTGGCGAAGAGTCGCCCGCACCTTTCGGTTGACGGTCCGATCGGTCTCACCGAAGTGCTCGCGCCGCTCCGAGTGCCCGATCTCGACGAGCATCGCCCCCGCATCGGCGACCTGCGGCACCGACACCTCGCCGGTCCAGGCTCCGGCGTCCTCCCAATGAACGTTCTGCGCGCCGACGACGACGGGAGAATCCGGCCCCAAGGCGTCGCGAACCACGGATATCGCGGTCGCCGGGGGGACGACGAACGGCTGCACACCGGGCCAGCCGCCGCCAGCCGCCGCGTCCCTGAGCCGGGTGGCGAACGACACGGCCTCGGCCCGGGTCTTGTTCATCTTCCAGCTGGTGCCGACCCACAGGACCACGGTCAGTCACCCTCGTACGAGCAGATCGCCGCGACCTTGGTCGCGGACGCGGAGTTGGGGTCGAAGGAGTAGGTGAGCCACTCCCGGGCGAGACGGCGGGCCAACTCAAGCCCGATGACGCGCTGGCCGAAGGTGAGCACCTGGGCGTTGTTGGACAGGATGGCTCGTTCGACGGAGAACGAGTCGTGAGCCGTGACGGCCCGTATTCCGGGCACCTTGTTCGCGGCGATGGCCACGCCCAGTCCGGTGCCGCACACGAGCAGGGCGCGGTCGGCCGTCCCCTCAGCGATCAGTCGCGCGGCGGCGACCGCTATGTGCGGGTAGGCGACGTCCTCGCCCGAGGCGACGCCGACATCGATGACCTCGCGCACCCGCGGGTTGTCGGCCAGGTCGGCCTTGAGCGCCTCTTTGTAGCTGAAGCCGGCGCTGTCGGCGCCGATGACGATCCGAAGAGTCATGGCTGCTCCCGGGGCTGGTCGGTGGCGAAGTGAACAGCAAGAGCGCTGACGATCAGGGCGAAGGAAACCGCGCCCGCGTCGGGCGTGCCGATGCTGCCGTCGCCGTGGGTGCGGGCGCGGCCGAGACGCGCGGGTATGTGCGCGGTTGCCTCTGCCGCCTGCGTCGCGGCGTGCGCAGCGGCCGACCACGCGGCGCCGAACGGCGTTCCCGCTTCGGTCCGGGCCTCGAGCACCTGCGCGAACGGCACGGCGGCGTCGACCAACGTCTTGTCGCCGGGCTCGGCGCCGCCCAGTCGCATGACGGTCGCGACGGCCGCGCCGGTCGCCCGGACGATGTCATCTGGGGTCGGCACATTCTCGTCGTCCAACGTTCCGGCGGCGGCGGTGAGTGCCGCACCCCACAGGGCGCCCGAGGTGCCGCCGGCCCGTTCGGACCAGGCCTCGGCCGCTTGTATCAGCAGTCCCCGGACACCCGCCCGTTCATCGGCCGCCACCTCGGCCGCCTCCGCGGCGGCCGCGGTGCCGCGCGCCATGCCGATGCCGTGGTCTCCGTCGCCGGCGACCGCGTCGATCTCGCCGAGGCGGGCCTCGTGCTGGAGCACGACGTCCCGGACATGGGCCATTGCCCGCGCGACGCGGGCGGCGCAGGCGCGCGAGGCGGGCGACCCTGGCTGGATGCGCCGCGCAGGCCCGGCGACCGCGAGTACGCGGCGGGGCTGTTCGTCGCTGACGGGGCCGCGGTGGAAGGCGGGAGCGTCCGCCGGCGCGACCCAGTACTTTTCGAGGTCGTCGTCCAGAAAGGTGACGGTCAGCGAGAGGCCGGACATGTTCAGGCTGGTGACCTGCTCTCCGACCGTCGGCCTGACGATGGTCAGGCCAGCCTTCCCGAGTTGATGGGCGACTCGACGGTAGACGACGAAGAGTTCCTCGTACTTAACCGAGCCGAGGCCGTTGACCAGGACCGCCACGCGGCCGCTCGACCGGCTGGCCCCGGCCCCGTCGAGGACCTCGCCAACCAGCAGATCCGCCAGCTCGTCGGCACCGAGAAGCCGCTGCTTGCCGATTCCGGGCTCACCGTGGATACCCAGCCCGATCGCCATGTGCCCCGGCTCGACGGTGAACAGGGGGTGTCCGGCCCCGGGAAGGGTGCAGCCGTCGAAGGCGACGCCGAAGGAGAAGGTGGCGTCGTTGGCGCAGCGGCCGATCGCCTCCACCGCATCCAGGTCCAGGCCATCTTCCGCCGCACCACAAGCGATCTTGAAGACGATCATGTTGCCCGCGACGCCGCGGCGTTGATCACGTTTCTGCGGCGGGGCGGAGACGATGTCATCCGTCACGGCGAGCGTACGGACGTCGATGCCCTCGGCGCGCAGCCGTTCCGCGGCCTGACCGAAGTGCAGGACGTCGCCGGCGTAGTTCCCGAAGCCGAGGATGATGCCACCGCCGGCGTCGGCGGCGCGGGCGACCGAGTACACCTGGCTCGCGGACGGCGATGCGAAGATGTTGCCGCAGACGGCACCGTGCGCGAAGCCCGGGCCGACCCAACCGGCGAAGGCCGGGTAGTGGCCCGACCCACCCCCCAGCACCACCGTGACCCTTCCGGCCGGGGTGGCCGATGCGCGGACCACCCCGCCGTGCACCGGGATGACGTGCTCGCGGTGCACGGCCACGAATCCTTCGAGCGCCTCCCCGGCGAAGTCCGGGGCCACGTTGACCAGGCGGGTCATCGCCGGGCTCCGAGCTTCGCCCGGAGGACGCCGCGCAGGTAGTCACGGTTGCGCGCCGACACGCTCAGCCCGTCACCCCCGTAGTGCTCCACACTGATGGGGCCCTGGAAGCCCGCCTCGAGGGCGATCTCGATCGCGCGCCGGTAGCTGATGAGGCCGGACTCCGCGGGGGCGGGAACCGTGAAGTAGGCGCCGGTCGCCGGGTCATGGTCGCGGTAGTAGTTCTTGACGTGCCAGTAGTTGGCGTACGGGAGAGTCTTCAGGTGCATCTGCTCCCAGTCGTCGATGGGCCGGTGCAGCCGGATGAGGTTGCCGATGTCAGGGTTCAGGCCGACGTTCGGCATGTCGATGGCTTGGACGAGCGCGACGGCGGCCTCCGCCGTGCCCAGCAGGGTGTCCTCGTACATCTCGAGCGAAAGCTGGATACCGAGGCTTGCCGCATGCAGCGCGATGCGCGAGAAGCGCGCGACGGCAAGGTCGAAACTGGCCTCGTCCCGCTGCTGGTCGACGGCCCCGGGTTGGGTCCAGAACCACTCCGCGGCCCGCTGCTGCGCGGTCAGCGGCCGGTGCAGCCCCAGACTGACCACTCCGGTGCCGATGCTCGCCGCGGCCTCGACCGTACGCAGCGCGTAGTCGACGTTGGCCTCGCCGTGCTCCGGGTCGAGGATGCTGCGCCGGATGACCGAGATCGCGGTCACCCCTAGATCCGCGTCCTTGAGCGTGCGGACCAGGTCTTCGCGCTGGCCATCCGTGAGGTCGCCCGGACGCAGCCAGGTGTCGGTGAGATCGACGTGCTGGAACCCGCAGGCGGTGACCTCGCCGAGGACCCTGGCCCATTCGGTGGGGCCGGCGTCCTCGACGGTGATGCCATCGCGAGTGCGCCGTGGGAACTGGATCAGGGCAGCGCCGATGGGCCACTGCTCTGCCGTCCAAACCATGCCTGTCTCCGATCGACGTTGCCGTGTCATTGCCGGGCGGTTGCCTCATCGTTGCCCATAGATCCTGTAGGATCCATGAATATGCGGGCTGTGTCCAGAGGTGCGGACGGTAGGATCTCAACCACCATGACAACGTCGATGACTTCCGATGGCGACCCACTCGAGCCCGACCTCGGTCGGCCGGTCGAGCGACGCGCCCTGCGGGATGGCGTCTATGACGCGATCCTGGAACTTCTCCTCGCAGGCAGGGTCAAACCGGGCGCATCCCTGAGCATCGACGCCCTCGCCCGCCAACTCGGCGTTTCCCCTACGCCGGTGCGGGAGGCGATGGTGCAGCTCGAGCACACGGGCCTGGTCACCCGGGCCGCCCTGAAGGGTTACCGCGTGGCCCCGCCGCTGTCGGCCGAGCGCATGTCCGAACTCGTCGACGCGCGCACCATCCTCGAGGTCGCCGCCGTGCGCGGCGCCGTACCGATGTCGGACGTGGCGCTGCTGGAGCTGAAGGCCGCGCATTCCGACCACGTGCTCGCGGGCGACTACGTCAAGCGCATGCGAGCGAGAAACGACGAGCCGAGCTGGTCGGTCGTCCGCCGGTACTACACCGCGGACTGGGCGTTCCACCGCGTGATCCTCAGCCACTGCGGAAACCAGTATCTGCTGCAGCTGGCCGAGTTCCTCTCGCCTCAGGTGCATCGACTGCGGCAGTTGCTCGGACACGGCCTCACCGACGTCGACCAGGCCTTGGCCGAGCACGGCGACATCCTCGACGCGATCGCCTCCGGCGACAACGAGCGAGCCGAGAACGCCATGCGGACGCACCTGCTGGCCGTGCGCGCCCGCTCGCTCGCCGAGAGCTGACCCGGACGGGGCGGGAGCCGCAAGAGCACCTTGACTCGGCGAGCTGCTGAGTAGATCCTATAGGAAACAGGGATCCTGACGGAGAGCGTACCGGACCTCCCGGCCGGAACGCCCAAGAGAGGAAGCAGATGCGCCAGACCGTCTCCGAGGCCCTGCCGCGGGTCGCGCTCACGATGGGCGATCCGGCCGGCATCGGCCCCGAGCTCACCGTTCGACTCCTGGCCACGCCCGAGAACCTGCACAAGGCCGAGGTGTACGTCCTGACCGACGCGGCCGAACTCAAGGCGGTCGCCGCCGAGGTCGGCGTCGAGGTGCCGGTGGCCGACGCGCCGACTCCCGGTCACGCCGTCCTTGTCGGCAGTGAGCTGTCCGGGCGGCCAGTGGAGTGCAGGACCGTCAGCAAGGCGGCGGGCGAACGGGTGATGGCCGACCTGCTCAAGGCACTCAGCCTCTACGGGTCCGGCACGGTGGACGCGATCATGTTCACGCCGCTGAACAAGGGCTCGCTGCATCTGGCCGGTATGCACGAGGAGGACGAGCTCCGCTGGTTCGCCAAGAACCTGGGCTACGAGGGCACCACCTCCGAGTTGAACTTCATACCCGGACTGGTCACCTCCCGGGTGACCTCGCACATCCCGCTGAAGGACGTCGCTGCGCGGATCAACGCCGACTCGGTCCTCGCGGCCATCCGCCTCCTCGACGACGTGCTCAAGGGGTCAGGAATCGCGGCACCCCGCCTCGCCGTTTGCGCGCTCAACCCGCACGCCGGCGAGAACGGCCAGTTCGGCCGCGAGGAGATCGAGCACATCGCCCCCGGGGTCGAGGCAGCCCGGGCTCAGGGAATGGACGCGACCGGCCCCTATCCGTGCGACACCGTCTTCATCAAGGCCAGGAACGGTGACTTCGACGGCGTAATCACGATGTACCACGACCAGGGCCAGATCGCGATGAAGCTCATGGGCTTCGATCGGGGCGTGACCGTGCAGGGGGGCCTTCCCGTCCCGATCGCGACCCCGGCGCACGGCACCGCGTTCGAGATCGTCGGCAAGGGCGTCGCCAACCTCGGTCCCAGCCAGCACGCCTACGACCTGGCCGTCGCTCTTGGACGGCGCAACCGGCAGAACCGCCGATAGCGGGGCCGTACCGCTGCCCGCCGTCGCCAGCCCCTGGCATGTCGTTCCGCGGCGTCACCCGGTCCCGGGCGGGCCGGGTGACCGGCATCTCCTCGACGGGCGCCCGTTTCCCCAACGACTAAGAGGGGCGTCCGACTCACGTATTTTGCGAGTGGTGTCCCTTCAGTCGCCTCGCCAGGTTGGGGTGGTTTCGTTGGTGACCCGTTTGGTGAAGTTATCGATCATCGCGAGTTGGATCATGCTGGCGGAGGTTGTCGGGTGGGGCTTCGTAGTCACGGGCGAGGCGCCGGTGGAGCATGATCCAGCACAGGGTGCGCTCGACCACCCACCCCCGCTTAACCACTGAGAACCCTCTGACCTGTGGGCCCTTGGTGACGACTTCGACGTCGATGCCGAGGGTTGCGCCGTGTTCGATCCGCCCGCCGCACCTCCCTGGCCTGCTCGCGAGCCAACTCGATAAAACGGCAGGATCTGCGACTCGTCGTTGATCACTTTCGTCGAAAACACTGTCTCGCCGTCGGCCCGGTCCACCGCGACCACCGCCACGAAGCCGCTGATCGTCACCGTCGGACGGCGGTGGCGATCAGCGGGCAGCCTGAGCGTGAGACCTGTCGCGGGCGGGTCAGCGACGGTGGTCGTGAGCGGCCGCGATGATCTCGTCGAGCCGGTCGCGGGTAGCGGACAGGTCGCGTACCTGGGCGTCGATGCGGGCGCGCTCCTTTTCGAGACGCTCGATTATCGCGCTGGTGGCGATCCCGGTGTGGACGCACGGAAGCAGCTCGACGACCGCCTTGCTGGAAAGGCCAGCGGCGAAGAGCGCCTGGATCCAGCGCACCCGCTCGACCGCGTCCTCGCTGTAGTGCCGCTGCCCGCTCGGGCTGCGCTGTGAGCTGAGCAGGCCGTGCTCCTCGTAGTAACGCAGCGCCCGGGTGCTCACGCCCGCCGCGGCCGCCACCTCGCCGATACGAACTGTTCCCCTCCTCACACCAGACTTGCCCTTGACGCCAACGTCAGGTTCTAGCGTATATCGCGTCCCGGTCCTGCCCCGCCGAGCCCGCCGGGCTGACTCATGGAGGAATTCCCGTGCAAATCGAAGGATCCGTCGCCCTCGTTACCGGCGCGAACCGCGGCATCGGCCGCGCTCTCGCTCAAGAACTCGTCGACCGGGGCGCGTCCAAGGTCTACGCCGCAGCACGCCACCCCGAACAGATCGATCTTCCCGGCGTCGTACCGCTCAGGCTCGACATCACCACCCCGGAGCAGGTCGCCGAAGCCGCCCGCGTCGCGTCCGATACGACGTTGCTCATCAACAACGCGGGCGTAACCACGTACGCGCCCCTGGTGACCGGAGACCTGAGCGACATCCGCCGGGAAATGGACACCAACTTCCTCGGGACACTGTCGGTCGTGCGGGCGTTCGCGCCAGTGCTCGCGGCCAACGGTGGCGGCGCAATCCTCAACGTGCTGTCGGTCATGGCGTGGCTCGGATACGAGCACTCCAACGGCTACGGCGCGTCGAAGGCTGCGCTGTGGGCACTCACCAACGGCGTCCGGGTCGAGCTGGCCTCGCAGGGCACACAGGTGACAGGGCTGGTGCTGGCCAGCACGGACACCGACATGATGGCAGGCTTTGACGTGCCCAAGAACCGACCCGAGGATGTCGCCCGGGCTGCCCTCGACGGGGTCGATGCCGGTCGGCTCGAGGTCCTCGCCGACGCCGACAGCGTCGCCCTGAAGGCCGCGCTGTCGCGGGACCCGTCCGAGACCTACCCGAAGGTGGTGGGAGCCGCGTGAGCTCACGAAGGCGAGGAATACATTCAGACCGGTGCCATCGCGCGTGCGAGTCGCTCTGACGCCGAGCTGCCCGCTGGCGACAAACGCGCTGGGCCCTGGGGTTCGGAAGAAACGAGCGGGGTAACTCCGGTCATGGGCGCTGATCGGGACGACCGGCCCGGCCCCGACACCGTTGCCGAGCAGGCCAAGGACATGACGGCGCGGGCCCGGCGCCGCGGTGGTGAGGCGGCAGGCTCCGGCTGCGACACCTCGAGATCATCCTGGTCGTCGCCGTCCAGTGCGGGCTCGCGGCTGCGCTGTCCTGGGCGATCGCCCACGAGGTGCTGGACAGGCCAGCGCCGGTCTTCGCGCCGAGCGCGGCGGTCGGCACGATCGTCGCCGCCCTCGGGCAGCGTGCCAAACGTACGTTCGAACTGATGCTCGGCGTCGGGCTGGGCCTGTTACTCAGCGATCTTCTGGTGCTCTACATCGGGTTCGGGCCCTGGCAGATCGGCTTGGTGGTGACGCTGGCCATCGCCGTCGCACTGCTGCTGACCGGACGAAGTGGCGCGCTGGTGGCCCAGGCCGGCAGTACCGCGGTACTGATCGCCACGCTGTCACCGACCTCACGAGACCTCGAATTGCCCCGGATCCTCGACGCCGTGGTGGGCAGCGTCGTGGGGCTGGTGGTAGGCGCCCTTCTGCTGCCAATCAACCCGATGCGCGTTCTCGACCGCACCGCCGCACCGGTAGTCGAAGCGCTCGGCGCGCAGCTTCGGGAGATCGCACACGCACTGAGACAGCGCGACCCGGACCGCGCGATGCGGGCACTCGACCAACTCCGCGGCATGGAACCCGACCTCGCCCGGCTGCACGAGGCACTGGCTGGCGCCAAGGAGGTGGTGACCATCTCGCCGCCGCGCTGGCGTCGCCGACAGGATGTGGAGCGTTACCGGCGTGGCATGCAGCACTTTGACCGGGTGGCGCTCGAGTGCCGGGAGCTGGTCCGCTGGGCCACCACCAGCCTGCAGTACGACGAGCCAGCACCGGAGGAACTCATTGCCGCCCTGGAGCGGCTCGCCCAGGCGGTCCAGCTACTGCATCAGGAAACCCGGCGGGGCCAGCCACCGGAGCAGACACGCCAGGCGGTCCTGGACTCCGCACGCCTGGCCGGCCAGGCCCGCGCACGAGGCCTGAACTCGTACGCCGACGCGATGGTGACCCAGCTCCGCACGGCCGCGAGTGACCTCCTTCGAGCCAGCGGGTACGAGCCGGAGACGGCCAACCGGATGGTGCGCGAGGCAGCACAGGGGGGCCCCGCAAAGCCTGACCCGGTGTCGGGGTGACATTGCCGCTGTCCCGCGATACCGCGCTGCTCGTGCTCGGCTTCGCCCTCGCCACCTAGCGCAGCGAACTCGCGGCTCTGGACATAGCCATGGCCTTTCACCTCCGACGGCCCGTAGGTCATCGTGTCCCCCGCCAAGACCAACCGCGACTCCAACGGCCGGACCGTCGCTCGCCCCTACGGCATCCACCCACACAGCTGCCGGATGCGCACGGCACGGACGTGGCTCTCATGCTGGCCGACCACGGCCGCACCAGCGGGCGGCTACTGGTCCTCATCGACTACCGCGACCGCCTCGGTGTTTGCCCACCGGGCCGCGGCAGCCCCGACGGCCGGCGCACCGGCCAGGCCATCGCCCTCCTCTTTCGCCCGCACCGCGGCCGTGGGCCAGCCTCGACCCACGGATGCCTGATGCGGCCACAGCCTGGGCCGCGGTCACCGGTGCCGGCGGCGCCACTGCGTCTCCTCGGCCTCCTGCTCCCGTTGTCCTGCGCGCGAAGTGTTCTGAGCCTGCGCCCGTGAAGCAACGCTTGGGCTGGCTCGCTTCTGCGGATCTCGTCGCCGGGGCCGAAGGCGGCCGTGTTGGTTCACCCGGTTCGGTGAATGCTGTCGTCACCTACCGACGATGCGCACTTACGGCTCGCCGGCGGGATTGGCTAGACCAGAGTGACCACGTGCCGGAGCAAGTTTCTGCGTGCTTTTGGGAGGAGGTGAGCACCGTGCAGACCCACTGCCCCACCGCCCTGTTCGACGGCGCGGAGGCACTCGCGGATGCGATCCTGTACGAGGGTTACCTGCTCTACCCGTATCGGCGTTCATCGGTCAAGAACCGGGTCCGCTGGCAATTCGGTGTCCTCGTGCCCCCCGCCTGGGGGGAGGCTCACGGCCTGGTCGACAGCAGCGTTGCGGGCTCGGCCGAGTCGTCGTGGCAGCAGACCGAATGCCTGATGGAAGCGCAGGACACGGCGATCGTCCGGATCCGGTTACGGTTCCTGCACCTACAACGCAAGGTGGCCGAGCTACGGACGACCGACGGCGGGTACCGGCCGGTCGACCGAATCGAGGTCGGTGGCCGCACGGAGCTCAGCTTCGACGAGGCGGTACCGCGGGAGTTCGACATCGAGGCGCCGGTCGGCGACCTTCGGCCTGGCCGACGCTTCCCCGTTTGTGTGCCCGGCGGAGAGGACGTCGAGCCGTTGGTCGACGACGTGGCGAGCCGCTCGGGCGGGTGGTACGCCGGCGGTGGCCGTTGTCCGCCTCGGTCGCCGTCTCCGCTGTCCCGTCTCCGGCGCCCTTCCGGTTGCTGCGGCTCGCAGTGCGCGTCGAGAACACGGATCGGCCAACGCCAGCGGACAGCCCTCGGGATGAGGCACTGCGCTGCTGCCTGCTCGCGGCGCACACGCTGGCCACCGTCAGTCGGGGGCGTTTCCTGTCCCTGCTCGACCCGCCCGAATGGGCGGCGCAGGCGGCCCGGGAGTGCAGCAACGTGCACACGTTCCCGGTGCTCGCTGGCGCGCCCGGCACCGCCGACGTCGTGCTCTCCGCACCGATCATTCTCTACGACCATCCCCGGATCGCGCCGGAGAGCCCCGGCGACCTGCACGACGCGACCGAGATCGACGAGATCCTCTCGCTGCGCACCCTCACGCTCTCCGATGCGGAGAAACGGGAGGCCCGAGCCACCGATCCCCGCGCCGCCGCCATCCTCGACCGCGTCGATGCGATGCCGCCCGAGGTGCTCGAACGGTTGCACGGCGCCATTCGGTCCCTGGAGCCCGTCCATCAGCCGGGCGACTCCGCCGCCGGGTTGGAACGGGCCCGCTCGGGGTTCGGCACGGATGTGGGGATCACGCCGGCGACGGAGACCGTCCTCGTCGCGGGAACCCTCCTGTCAAGGGGTAGCCGGGTCCGGTTACGCCCGCGCCGGCGCGGCACCGACGCGCACGACATGTTTCTGGAGGGCCGTACCGGCCGGGTAGAGCAGGTGCTGCTCGACATCGACGGGACGCGGTTCCTGGCCGTGACCGTGGATGACGACCCGGGCGCCGAACTGCACCAGTGGTACGGGCGCCTGCGTCACTTCCGGCCGGAAGAGGTGGAGCCCCTGCCCGGCGAGGTGGAAGCGCGATGAACAGCGCCGGCAACGGTCGGATCCTGGTCGCCGGGATCGGCAACATTTTCCTCGCCGATGACGCCTTCGGCGTGGAGGTCGTCCAGCGCCTGCGGGACGCCGTCCTGCCAGCGCGGGTGGATGTGTCCGATTACGGGATCCGCGGGATGCATCTGGCCTACGATCTGCTGGACGGGCACCACGACGTGCTGGTCATGGTGGACGCATTGCCGCTGGACGAGCCCCCCGGGACGTTGGCCGTTCTCGAGGTGGATCTCGACGACCCCGGCTGGAGACTGCGGCCGACGGACGTACTGGACGCGCCGGCCGCCGACGGGCACGGCATGGATCCGGCGTCGGTGCTGCGCCTGCTGCGCGGCCTGGGCGGCAGCGTCGACCGCATCCTCGTGGTGGGTTGCCAACCCGCCGTCCTCGACGAGCGCATGGGGTTGTCGGCTCCGCTCGCCGCTGCGGTCGACCAGGCCGTCCGGATGGTGGTCGACATCGTCCACGAGGAAGCGGCACGGCTCGACACCGCACCGAAGCGGCAGGAGAGGTCGCCGCGAACGGCAGATGAGAGGGGGCTACCGCCGATGCATGAGACGGGTCTGTCCGAGGCGATCGTGGAGGCGGCGGTACGCAGGGCCGCCGGGCGCCGGGTCACCGGCCTGCGGGTGCGGATCGGCGGCCACGCGGTTGACCGTGATGTCGTCACGCAGGGCATCCAGGTGGCCGCGGTTGGCACGGTGGTCGCGGATGCCGTCCTTGATCTGGTGCTTGAACCGATGACAGTGCGGTGTCACGACTGTGGTCGTAGCGCGCGGGTCGACGACCACCTCGCGATGGTGGCCTGCCCCCGCTGCGGGGGTGTCGACATCGAGGTCACTGGCAGCGACGACGTGGTTCTGGAGTCCATCACGGTGGACAGCGTCGAGGTGGGAGCGGTCTGATGGACGCCACCGAGTTGCTGCGGCATGACCACCGTGTGGTGGAACAGCTGTTCCGGGACTATCGGGCAGCGGAATCGGACGCGCAGCGACGCGGCGTGGTGGAGATCCTCGTCCGCGAGCTGTCGAAGCACGCCGCGCTCGAGGAGGTTCTCTTCTACCCGTTCGCCGCAAAGGTGTTGGCGGACGGGCAGGTCGACAGACACCTCGCCGGGCATCAGCCCGTCAAGGAGTTGCTCCTTGAACTGGACCGCTGCCGAGTCGGCGATCGCGCGCAGGACGAGCTGATGGAGCGGCTGGCTTCCGCCGTCGCTCGGCATGTGCAGGACGACGAGAACGAGCTCATGCCGCTGTTGTGCGCCCGGGCCGACGAGCAGGCCCTCCGCGAGCTGGGCCAGGAACTCGACCAGGGCAAGCAGCGGGCCCCGACGCGCCCGCACCCGCACGCGCCGGACAAGCCCCCGGCGCTGGCCCTCGCGGCGCCGTTGGCGGCCATCTACGACCGGCTGCGGGATCGGATGCAAGGGAGGCAACGCACATGACGCCGGGCATGCGCGACACCGGCGCGGTGATCCCGCAAGAGACCGGGTTCGACGAGATAACCATCCTCTGGATCTCGGAGGGCATGAGTTGTGACGGAGATTCCGTTTCCATGACGGCCTCCGGTCAACCGGCGATCGAGGACATCATTCTCGGGCTCATTCCCGGTCTGCCGAAGGTCAACCTGCACAACAAGGTGTTGTCGCCGGCGGCTGGCGGCGAGGAGTTCCTGGCGCCGTACCGCCGGGCAGCCCGCGGGGAGATGGCCGAGCCGTTCATCCTCGTCATCGAGGGGTCGATCCCGAACGAGAACATCAACGGCGACGGGTACTGGACGTCGTTCGGCAACGACGAGAACACCGGTGAGCCGCTGACCCTCAACTGGTGGATCGACCAGCTGGCGCCGAAGGCGTGGGCGGTCGTCGCCGCCGGTACCTGCGCGACATACGGCGGCATCCATGCCATGGCGGGCAACCCGACGGGGTGCATGGGCCTTGCCGACTATCTCGGGTGGGACTTCCGGTCCCAGGGCGGCTTGCCGATCGTCAACGTGCCCGGCTGCCCGATCCAGCCGGAGAACTTCATGGAGACCCTGACCTGGGTGCTCTACCACGCCGCCGGCTCGGCGCCGCCCCCGCCGCTGGACCACATGCTGCGGCCGCAGTGGCTGTTCGGCAAGACCGTGCACGAAGGCTGCGACCGGGCCGCCTACTACGAGCAGGCCGACTTCGCCAAGGACTACAACTCGCCCAAGTGTCAGGTGAAGATCGGCTGCTGGGGGCCGGTCATCAACTGCAACGTCCCGAAGCGCGGCTGGATGGGCGGCGTCGGTGGCTGCCCCAACGTCGGCGGTATCTGCATCGGCTGCACCATGCCGGGATTCCCCGACAAGTTCATGCCGTTCATGGACATGCCGCCCGGTGGCAGCTTGTCCACGTTGCTGATCAAGCCGTACGGCGCACTGATCCGCCGCTTGCGCGGCATCACCAACGTCACCGCCAACCGGGAACCGAAGTGGCACCACAACGGTCCGGAGCTCACCAGCGGCTACAACCCCCGGTGGCGCCCGTACGGCCCGGCAGACCCCCGGCGTCAGGCGGCAATCGAGAGGAACCGACCGTGACAGCGACGAGGCCGAAGCCGGCCGCCGGCCAGAAACCCGGCGAACTGGTGGAGATGGCGTGGGACCCGATCACCCGGATCATCGGCAACCTCGGCGTCTACACGAAGATCGACTTCGCCAACCGCGTGGTCGCCGAATGCCACACCACGTCGTCGCTGTTCCGCGGCTACTCGGTCTTCATGAAGGGGAAGGACCCGCGCGACGCCGGCTTCATCACCAGCCGGATCTGCGGCATCTGCGGCGACAACCACACGACCTGCTCCGTCTACGCGCAGAACATGGCGTACGGCATCAAGACCCCACCGCTCGCGGAGTGGATCATCAACCTCGGCGAGGCCGCCGAGTACATGTTCGACCACACCCTCTTCCAGGACAATCTCGTCTTCGTCGACTTCTGCGAGGCGATGGTCAAGCAGACCAACCCCAGCGTCCTCGCCCGCGCGGAAGCCACCGCGGCGCCCGGCCGGGACATCCACGGCTACCGGACGATCGCCGACATCATGCGGGCCTACAACCCGTTCGAGGGCGAGGTCTACAAGGAGGCGCTGAAGGTCAGCCGGACGACCCGGGAGATGTTCTGCCTCATGGAGGGCCGGCACGTCCACCCGTCCACGGTCTATCCCGGCGGCGTCGGCACAATGCCCCAGCCGACCCTGTTCACCGACTACCTGAGCCGGCTGATCAGCATCCTGGACTTCGTCAAGAAGGCCGTCGCCATGAACGACGACGTCTTCGACTTCTGGTACGAGGCGCTGCCCGGCTATGAGGAAGTGGGCCGCCGGCGGGTCCTGCTCGGCTGCTGGGGCGCGTTCCAGAATCCCGACGTCGTCGACTACCGGTACGAGACCATGTCGAACTGGGGGCGGGCGATGCACGTCACGCCCGGCATCGTGGTCGACGGCAAACTGCTCACCACCGACCTGGTCGACATCAATCTCGGCATCCGCATCCTGCTCGGCAGCTCCTACTACAAAGACTGGGTGGGTAACGAGGATCCCTTCGTCAAGTACGACCCGCTCGGCAACCCGGTCGACATCCGCCATCCCTGGAACCAGACCACCCTGCCGGATCCGCAGAAGCGCGACTTCGACGACAAGTACAGCTGGGTGATGAGCCCGCGCTGGTTCGACAAGAACAGCGGAGAGCATCTGGCGCTGGACACCGGCGGCGGCCCCTTCGCCCGGCTGTACACCACCGCGCTAGCGAAGATGGTCGACACGCCGTACGTCAAGTCGACCGGTAAGAGCGTGCTGATCTCGCTTCCGAGGAGCCAGCGGCTGCCCGAGACGACGTTGGAGTGGAAGATCCCGCGCTGGTCGAACGCGCTGGAGCGGGACCGCTCACGGGCCTATTTCATCGCGTACGCCGCAGCGATGTCGCTGTACTTCCTGGAACAGGCGATGGAGCGCATGCGCGGCGGCGACATGCGGGTCTTCACCGAGTTCGACGTGCCGGACGAGGCCATCGGCTGCGGCTTCCACGAGGCCGTCCGGGGCGCCCTGTCGCACCACCTCGTGATCAGGGACCGCAAGATCGCCAACTACCACCCGTACCCGCCGACGCCGTGGAACGGCAGTCCCCGCGACAGCTACGGCACACCCGGTCCGTACGAGGACGCGATCCAGAACATGCCCATCTTCGAGGAGAACGGCCCGGCCAACTTCAAGGGTGTGGACATCATGCGGGCAGTGCGCAGTTTCGATCCGTGCCTGCCGTGCGGGGTGCACATGTACGTGGGCGGCGGTCGTACCGTCAAGAAGATCCACTCGCCGATGTTCGGCGCGTCACATGGGTGAGCAGCCGGACGTCCAGCGGCTCGACGACGCGGCCGTCGAGCCGCGGCTGGCACGTTTGGACGCCGTGCTCGGCCAGCTCGAGCAGACCCCCGGCCGCACCGCCGAGCTGGCGCTGGAAGCGGTCGAGATGCTGACCGAGGTGTACGGCGAGGCGCTGGCCCGGGTCACCGATCTCGCCGCCGACAGCACCCGCGCACTCGACCGGCTCACCGAGGACGAGCTGCTGCGGCACCTGCTGCTGTTGCACCACATCCACCCGGATCCGCTGGACCGGCGCGTGGCCCGGGCGGTCGACGATCTCCGGCCGCAGCTGCGCACGCACGGCGCCGAGATCGCGCTCGTCGGTGTCCAGGGTGAGGTGGCGAGGATCAGCCTGTCGGCGAGTTCGTGCGGCGGTGGCGCAGCCGCGCTGCCTGATCTCGTACGGGAACAGGTCCTGGCGTTCGCGCCGGAACTGTCCGCGGTCGACCTGGTGGCGCCCGCGCCGGCTCCGGCGCTGATCCCGGTCGCCGCCCTGTGGCAGCGGCCGGATCGGACCGATGCGGCGACAGTGAACGAGGTGGGGCAGGCTGCCGGACCGCTCACGTCGGGTGGCCTGGCATGACGGCGGGTGCCCTGCACCGGGCGATCCGCCGCGCGAGACGGCGCGCGGCCTCGATCGAGCGCTGCGGCATGTGCGCCGGGCCGGTCGGTCCGGAGCACTGGCACGTGTGGGACGAGCAGGACGGGGAGCTGATGTGCGCCTGCACGCCATGCTCCCTGCTGTTCGCCCGCGAGGCGGCCGGCGGCGGCAGGCACCAGCTCGTCCCCGCCCGCGGCAGGCGGTTGACGGGCCTGTCCGTCGACGAGCTCGGTGTGCCGGTCGGGCTGGTGTTCTTCGTGAAGCAGCAGGACGGCCGGGTGCTCGCCCACTACCCGAGTCCCCTCGGCACGACCGAGTCGGAGATCGATGCCGGCGCCTGGCGAGCGGTCGAGGCGCGATCGCCCGCGCTGGCAGAGCTGAAGCCACGGGTCGAGGCCTTCCTGGTGTGGACGGGCCCGCCGCGCGGCGGCGGCCAGCAGTGGGTGGTGCCGGTCGACGACTGCTTCCGACTCGTCGCCCTCATCCGCCAGCACTGGACGGGCATGTCGGGGGGAAGCGCGGTGTGGCGGGAGATTCCCCGATTCTTCGACGAACTCGGCCGACGACATGATCGGCCGTCCGGCAACGACTGATGGAGGAGGCGGAAATGGGCGAGATCCGAGCGGGCGATCCCGATGTCGAACTCGACGCACCGGCGCACACCAAGGGCGTGGAGGAGGGCAACTCGCGGCGGAGGAGGCAGTCAGGCCATCAGGATGACGGGACGGTGGACGCGCGCCGCTCGACCGGTATCCGGCCGAAGAAGCACGACCCGATCCTGCCGATCATGCCGAACCTGCCACCGGGCTGAGCGGGCCCGGACCAGGCCCGAAGGAGGTGAGCTGTGCGGAAGCTGTTGGTGCTGCTGGCCGGCGTGGTCGTGGCCGGGATGTTCTGGAAGGAACTTCCCGCGCTGCGGCGCTACATCAAGATCGAGAAAATGTAATCGGAAAGGACGGGTAGCTCGATGTGCCTTGGCATCCCGGGCGAGATCGTCGAGATCAAGGCCGGCCGCGACGACCTCGCCATCGTCGACGTCGTCGGTGTCCGGCGGGCGATCAACATCGGCCTGCTCGGTCCAGACCAGGTCGGTATCGGCGACTGGGTGCTCGTCCATGTCGGGTTCGCCATGTCGAAGATCGACGAAGCCGAGGCGGCCGCCACCTTGGAAATGTTGAACGGTCTCGGACAGGCGTACACCGACGAGTTGCAGGCGCTCGCCGAATCCGACATCACCTAGGAAAAGTGAGATGCGTTTCGTTGACGAGTACCGCGACGCGGACAAGGCGCAGGCGTTGGCCGCCCAGATCGCCGCGTTGTGCGAGCCGGGGCGGCAGTACAAGTTCATGGAGGTCTGCGGCGGGCACACGCACACCATCTACAAGCACGGGATCGAGGACTACCTGCCGGAGAGCGTCTCGCTGGTGCACGGGCCGGGCTGCCCGGTCTGTGTCATCCCGATGGGCCGGGTGGACGACGCCATCGCCATCGCGCACGAGCCGGGCGTCATCATGACGGCGTTCGGCGACATGATGCGGGTCCCAGGCGGGAACGGCTCCTTCCTGGACGCCAAGGCGGCTGGGGCGGACATCCGGATGGTGTACTCGCCGCTGGACGCGCTGAAGATCGCGCGGGCCAACCCGGACCGCAAGGTGGTCTTCATGGCGATCGGGTTCGAGACCACCTCGCCGTCGACCGCCATGACAGTGCTGCGGGCTGCCGCCGAGGGCATCGACAACTTCTCGGTCTTCTGCAACCACGTCACCATCCTGCCGGCGATCAAGGCCATCCTCGACTCACCGGACCTGCGTCTCGACGGCTTTCTCGGGCCCGGGCACGTCTCCACCGTCATCGGCTGCCGACCGTACGAGTTCATCGCCCGCGACTACGGCAAGCCGCTGGTGTGTGCCGGTTTCGAACCGCTGGATCTGCTGCAGTCCGTCTTCATGCTGCTCAAACAGCTCGCCGAGGGACGCTGCGAGGTGGAGAACCAGTACACGCGGGTGGTGCCCTGGGACGGCAACCTGCGGGCACTGGCGGCGATCGGCGAGGTCATGGCGCTGCGACCCTACTTCGAGTGGCGCGGCCTCGGTTTCATCTCGCACTCTGCGCTGCGGATGCGGGACGAGTACGCCGCCTACGACGCCGAGCGCCTCTTCGAGGTTCCCGGGGTGCGGGTGGCGGACCCGAAGGCCTGCCAGTGCGGCGAGGTGCTCAAGGGGGTACTCAAGCCCTGGGAGTGCAAGGTGTTCGGCACGGCGTGCACACCGGAGACGCCCATCGGCACGTGCATGGTCTCCTCGGAGGGCGCGTGCGCTGCCTACTACAACTTCGGCCGCTTCACGCGGCAGCGGCTCACGGAGGCGACCCGGATATGACGACCGAACGCACCGCGGGATGGGTCGAGCGGGCGGTGGCAGAGGCCGAGGCGACGACCGGTCACGAGGCGGGGCGGCTGTCGCCGGAGCAGCAGGTGCTGCAGCGCATCGAACGGGCGCGCCGACGCGCGCCGAAGATCAGGGAGAGCCGGATCACGCTCGCGCACGGCGCGGGCGGAAAGGCGACGCACAGCCTGATCGAAGGGCTGTTCGTCGAGGCGTTCCGCAACCCGACGCTGGAGGAACTCGACGACGGCGCGGTGCTCTCCGTGGGTACCAGCCGGCTGGCCTTCACCACCGACTCGTACGTGGTGTCGCCGCTGTTCTTCCCCGGCGGAGACATCGGCGACCTCGCCGTCAACGGCACCGTCAACGACCTGGCGGTCAGCGGGGCCCGCCCGCTGTACCTGTCGGCCGGGTTCATCCTGGAAGAGGGCTTTCCGGTCGCCGACCTGCAGCGGATCGCCACCTCGATGGCCGCCGCGGCGGAGCACGCCGGGGTCCAGGTGGTCACCGGCGACACGAAGGTGGTGCAGCGGGGCAAGGCCGACGGCTGCTACGTCAACACGGCGGGCGTCGGCGTGCTGGAGCGGCCGGTGACGCTGGGCCCCTCGCACGTCCGCCCCGGTGACGCGGTCGTCGTCTCCGGTCCGATCGGCGACCACGGCGTCACGATCATGCTCGCCCGCGGCGAGTTGGACATCGCGGCCGACCTCGCCTCGGACACCGCGGCGCTGCACGGTCTGGTGGATGCCCTGCTGGACGCGGCTCCCGGGGTACGGCTGCTGCGCGACGCCACCCGGGGCGGGGTGGCGACCATCCTCAACGAGGTGGCCCAGGCGGCCCAGCTCGCCGTCGTGGTCGACGAGGCCTCGGTACCCGTACGTCCCGCCGTGACCGGCGCCTGCGAGCTGCTCGGCATCGACCCGCTCTACGTGGCCTGCGAAGGACGCCTCGTGGCCGTGGTGGACGGCGCGCAGGCGGAGGCGGCCCTGGCGGCGCTGCGCGGCCACCCGCTCGGCGACGGCGCGGCGGTCATCGGTCGCGTCGCCGCCGACCCGCCCGGCATGGTGCTGCTCAAGACGGCGTTCGGCGGCACGCGGGTGGTCGACATGCTGGTCGGGGATCCACTCCCCCGCATCTGCTGACGCCGGTTTTGCGGGTCAGGCGGCGGGAACGCCCCGGGCCGCGGCCACCACGGCCTGGCCGAGGGAGATCCCGCCGTCGTTGGGCGGCACCCGCGAGTGCACGAGCACCCGGAAGCCGTCCTGCTCCAGCCCGCTCACCACCCGGTCGAGCAGCAGCACGTTCTGGAAGACCCCGCCGGAGAGCGCGACCGTGGCCAGGCCCCTGCTTTCCCGGACGGCGCCGGCCGCCCGTACCACGGCGTCCGCCAAGCCGTGATGGAACCGCGCGGCGATCCGGCCGGGATCCACCTTGGCGAGCAGGTCGTCGACCACGCAGCGAACCAGCCCGCGTCCGACGTCCTGGAGCGGGACCGGAGCGGCCGCCTCGACCCGGTAGCCGCCCCGCTCGTCGGGATCGGCCCGCTGCTCCAGTGCGATCGCGGCCTGCCCCTCGTACGTGACCCGGTCGTGCAGGCCGAGGATCGCCGAGACGGCGTCGAACAGCCGGCCGACACTCGAGGTACGGGGTGAGTTCGTGC
Organism: Micromonospora sp. ATA51; assembly: GCF_016802855.1. Taxonomy (NCBI): domain Bacteria; kingdom Bacillati; phylum Actinomycetota; class Actinomycetes; order Micromonosporales; family Micromonosporaceae; genus Micromonospora; species Micromonospora sp. ATA51. The sequence goes on from NZ_JAEVHJ010000027.1 coordinate 34,504, forward strand.
CAAGCCGCGCCAGGGCCACCGCCGCCCGCCACCGCCGCTCGTGCCGGCGCGCCACCGCCAGGTCGGGCATTGCGTCGCCGTAGATCTCGTCCAGGTAGGCCGCCGCCATCCGCCACGGCTCGCGGACCGCCGCGATCCCGCCCGGCATCGGCACGGCGGCCAGATGGCCGACCCGCTCGAAGCCGGCCAGGTCCGCGACGAGCAGCTCGCCTCCCCACAGGGTGCCGTCGGTGCCGAATCCGAGCCCGTCGAAGGCGACGCCGATCACCGGGCCGGGGTCGCCGTTGTCGGCCAGGCAGGACGCGATGTGGGCGTGGTGGTGCTGGACGCCGACCAGTTTGACGTCAGCGCGCTGCAGCGCGTACTTCGTCGACAGGTACTCGGGATGCAGGTCATGGGCGACGACCTGCGGCCGGACATCGAAGAGCCGGGTGAAGTGCGAGATCCCGTCGGTAAACGCCCGCAACGTCTCGAAGTTCTCCAGGTCTCCGATGTGGTGCGACACGAACGCGCGCCGCCCCTTCGCCACGCAGAACGTGTTCTTCAACTCCGCGCCGCAGGCCAGCACCGGCCGGTCGAAGCGCCACGGCAGGGTGACCGGCGCGGGCACGTAGCCACGGGACCGCCGCACCGGCAGCTCACGGCCCCGGAAGACACGCACCACCGAGTCGTCGGTCCGGACGTGGATCCGCCGGCCGTGCGTCAGGAAACCGTCGGCGATCCCCGCGAGCCGCTGGCGGGCGTCGTCGTCACGGTGCGCGATCGGCTCGTCGGAGACGTTTCCGCTGGTCAGCACGATCGGCATGCCGAGCCGCCCGAGCAGCAGATGGTGCAGCGGCGTGTACGGCAACATCACGCCCAGGTCGCGGTTGCCCGGCGCCACCGACGCGGCGACCGGGGCGTCGGGGAGGCGCGGCAGCAGCACCACGGGTCGGCGGGAGCCGGTGAGCACCGGCACGGCCGCCGGCGGCACGTCGACCAGGGTGCGTGCCGCCTGCAGGTCGGCGGCCATCAGGGCGAACGGCTTTTCCTCGCGGTGCTTGCGGGAGCGCAGCGTCGAGACGATCCGCTCGTCGTCGGCGCGGGCGGCCAGGTGGTAGCCGCCCAGACCCTTGACCGCGACGATCCGGCCGTTCCGCAGCCACCGTACGGCGTTGGCCAGCGGATCGCCGGAGACTGGGGCGCCGTCCGCGCCGACGAGCCGGAGTGCGGGTCCGCACACGGGGCAGCACACCGGCTCGGCGTGGAAGCGGCGGTTTCCCGGGTCGGCGTACTCCGCGGCGCAGTCGGCACAGAGGGCGAACCCGGCCATCGTGGTGGTACGACGGTCGTACGGAACGTCCTCGACGATCGTGAATCGCGGGCCGCAGTTGGTGCAGTTCGTGAACGGGTAGCCGTGGCGTCGGTCCCTCGGATCGGACAGCTCGCCGAGGCAGTCCGGGCAGGTGGCGGTGTCGGGGGAGATCAAGGCTTCCCGGCCGGCGCCGGTGACGCTGGTGACGATGGCAAATCCCGGCTGGCCGTTCGGCAGGACTGCCGCGGTGGTGAGCCGCTCGACCTGGGCGAGTGCCGGTGCCCGCCGGCTGAGGTCCGCGAGGAAGGCAGCCAGCCGCTCCTCGTCCCCTTCGACCTCGACGAAGACGCCTGCGGTGTCGTTGCCGACGAACCCGGCCAGGTCATATTCCGTGGCCAGCGCGTGCACGAACGGCCGGAAGCCGACTCCCTGCACGATGCCCTCGACGCGGACGTGCACCCGCCGCAGGCCGGCCAAACCCATGGCTAACCCCTCAGAATTCCTCGGCCAACGCCTGCTGGGTGAGTTCCCAGAGCACGTGGTAGAGCGTCGTCTGCGCCTCCTGGACCCGGTGCACCGATGCCGACGGCACCACAAAGAGGTAGTCGATCTCGTCGGATTCCGCCATCCGCCCGCCGTCGTACCCGGCGATGCCGACGGTGAGCATGCCCCGCCGGGCCGCCTCCCCGAACGCCCGCAGGACGTTGTTCGATCCCCCGCTCGTGGACAGCCCCACCGCGATGTCCCCGGTACGGCCGAACGCCGCCACCTGCCGGGCGAAGACCACCTCGAACCCCACATCATTGGACAGTGCCGTGATCAGCGCGACGTCTTGGGTCAGCGAGATGGCCGGCAACGGGCGGGCGGCCGTCGGCGGGTGCAGGAACAACTGCGCGATGTCCTGGGCGTCCGTGCCGCTTCCGCCGTTGCCGAAGGCGAACAGCGTGCCGCCGGCCTGAAAGGCCGCAGCGCACTGGCGGGCGCAGTCGAGCAACCGCTGCCCGTGCCCGGCGACCAGGGACTCGCGGAGGGCGACGATCTCCGCCGCCTTCTCCGCGGTGGACCTCGCCACCGCGGCGAGCACGGCGTCCACGTCGGTCGGCTGGGTGTCGAGGAACGGGTAGAGCGCCCCGATGGCGCCCTCGACCCGGGCGCTCATGAGTTCTTCTCCACGACCGCGATGGCCTCCTTGGCGTGTACCAGCACGACGTCGCCAGGTCCCGCCTCGACCAGGGCCACGCTGACCTCCTCCGGTCCGGCGTCCGTGTCCACTACAGCCAGTCCGTCGGCCGTCACTTCCCGTACCCGGACGGCGACCGCCATGTCGGAGCACGTGATGCACACGTCGTCGTGGCATTCGGGCAGGGTCCAGGTTGTCGGCACCGGCTGCGAGGTCACCGGACCGCCTCCGGCTCCAGCAGGCCGGGCTGTTCGAAGAACACGTGGACCAACTCCCACAGAATGTGATAGATCGTCACGTGCACCTCCTTCACAATGCAGGGGTCGTCGGTGCGGGCAACGACGACATGGTCGGCGACCGCGTCCCGAGCGATGTCACCGCCGTCGGCGCCGAGGAGCCCGACCGTGAGCAGACCGAGGTCGCGGGCCGCCATCAGCCCGTGCCGGACATTGGTGCACCGGCCGTCGACGGACAGTCCGAGCGCGATGTCCTCGGGCGCGGCGAGCAGGCGCAGCTGAGCGGCGAACACCTCGTCAAAGCCCTCCGCCTGAGCGATCCCGGTGAGGCTCGCGGCGTCGTTCGTCAGCGAGATCGCCGGCAGCGCCCGCTTGCCGACGATGACCGGGTGAACGAACTCCACCACGACGTGCTGGGCATCTGTTGCCGGCCCGCCGTTGCCGAAGACGATCAACTTTCCGCCGCGATGGAAGCGTACGGCCATCTCGTGACAGGCCCGCGCGATCCGCGCGGCGTCGCCAGCGAGCGACTCTCCGGGTGCCACCCGACGGGCGAACGCTCGCTGAACTGCCGGAAACACGGACGAAGGCATGGGTTCTCCGTTCAGCGCCGGGAAGCCGCGTACGGATCACGATTCGCGCCAGGCGATCCCGCGAAGGCGTCCGCCGAGCGCTGCAGGCAGGCACCGATGACCTGATTGAGTTGCGCCAGGCCGGTGAGGCACGATCGAAGATCGTCGCGGCCCTTGGCCGTCAGCTGGTAGCACCGGCGTGCCGGCCCCGCCCCGGCGGTCTCCCACCCGGAGATCAGCAACCGCTCGCGTTCCAGGCCGCGTAGGACCCGGTAGACGTGGCCTGGTTCCACATCGGGCAGTCCCATTGCCTTGAGGCGGTCGATCAGGTCGTACCCGTGACCGGAACGCTCGAAGATCAGGAGCAGCAGAAACGGATGCAGCAGGCCGTGCAGCTCGCGTCCGTGCACGTCAGCCCCTTTCGTCGGCGGCACGCACCGTGAAGCTAAACACACCTTTTCTTCTAATAGTGAAGATTGGCGGGTTTGAGATTCGACCATGGCCGAACGCCCGGTTGGAGAAGAAGTGCCCCCCGGCCGGCGCACCAGCCAGCCGACACAGGCCTTCGCGCACGTTGCCCCTCTGCTGGTTGTGTGCGAGCCCTTGAGCGACGGAGAGGCCGAGATGCGGACGGCTGCAGAGGCAGTCAAAGCAGCGCTGCTCGGCAAGCAGCCGCTTCCATGGGTCCAGGGTGAGCGGGAATGGGTCATTTCCTGGAGCGCGTGGGAGCACGGGTAACGGCCTCCGCCGCCAGCCACGCCGCACCCCCTCGGTGAGCTTGCGCGCGCTCAGTCTGATAGGCATCTTGAGCAGCGCCGGTCCCCGCACGACGAGCACTTCGGAGCCGCCGAAGAGGTCACCATGGTGGAGGCCCTGGTCAGGACGTTGCCAGTGGGATCCGCGTCTCAGCCTGCGGGACGCATACCGCCGCAAGCGGTGGAGAGCCCAAAGCCATTGATCGATGCGGCAAGGCGTCTCTTGGCCGGCAGGCCCTCTGTGGCAACCTTGAAGGAGGCGGCCTGAGCTGCTGAAACTCTGACCCGTGAGGGCGTGCAAGGAGATCCACCCCTGTGACATTGCATCATCCGGTACCCGACCCCGAGGTACCAGCAAAGCCCCGAACAAGGACATACACCGCCGCGTACAAGGCGCGGATCCTGGCCGAGTACGAGACCCTCGACAAGGCTGGCAAGGGTGCCCTGCTTCGTCGGGAAGGCCTGTACACGTCGCTGCTCGCGGCGTGGAAGCACCAGCGTGACGCCGGCGCCCGCGAGGCCCTGGCCAAG
>NZ_JAEVHJ010000028.1:0-37285 GCF_016802855.1 Micromonospora sp. ATA51
GCCCGGTCGAGGTCCCGGCGGGCGGCGGCGCCGTGCACCTCTACCTCGCCGGTGAGAGTTCGCCCTGGCGCCAGCGGCGGGGGCGGTCGAGGACGGGCCAGCCGGCGGCGCGGACGGCACGGACCGTTTCCAGCCACCGGTGGCGGGGGCCGAAGGGGGCGTAGCCGGCGGCGGCCTGCCAGGCGTCGTCGAGGGCGCGGATCAGGTCGTGGATGCGTTCGCCGGGGACGTTGCGGTGGATCAGTGCCTTGGGCAGCCGCTCGGCGAGTTCGGCGGGGCTGGTCAGCGTGGTCAGCTTCGCGGCCAGGGTCAGCGTGCGGGGGCCGTCCGCGTCGAGCAGCACCCAGCCGCCGAGCCGGCCCAGCTCGTCGCAGGTCCCCTCGACCAGCAGCCCACCCGGGGCGAGCCGGTCGGTGACCGTACGCCAGGCGTCGGCGACCTCGCCCTCGTCGTACTGCCGCAGCACGTTGAACGCGCGGACCAGGGCGGGGCGCAGGCCGGCCAGTTCGAAGCCGCCCCGGGCGAAGGTAAGCCCGGGCGGGTCGGCGGCGGGCTGGGCGGCGGCGACGCGTACCGGATCGATCTCCAGCCCGACCACCCGGACGTCGGCGCGGACCCCGGCCGCCAGTCGGGCCCGCAGCTCGACGGCGGTGACCGGGGTGGCGCCGTAGCCCAGGTCGACCACCAGCGGGTCGGCCGCCGCCCGCAGGGCGTCGCCGCAGGTCTCGACGATCCAGTTGTCGACCCGCCGGAGCCGGTTCGGATTCGTCGTCCCCCGGTGACCACGCCCAAGGGCTTCATCAGGTCACCCGGTGCACCTTGTGCTGGGCGGCCTGGGCCAGCGGGCGCACCACCAGCCGGTCCACGTTGACGTGGTGTGGGCGGGTGGCGCACCAGGCGATGCAGTCGGCGACGTCCTCGGCGACCAGCGGTTCGGCCACCCCGGCGTAGACCGCGGCGCCTTGTCCGCGTCCCCGCCGAAGCGGACCAGGCCGAACTCGTCGGTCTTCACCATCCCCGGGTCGATCTCGATCACCCGCACCGGCCGCCCGCTGAGCTCCAGGCGCAGGGTGCCCGCGATCGCGGTCTGCGCGTGCTTCGCGGCGGCGTAGCCGCCCCCGCCCTCGTACACGGTGAAGCCGGCGGTGGAGCTGACGATCACGATGGTGCCGGCGCCGGAGGCCACCAGCGCCGGCAGGAGCGCCTGGGTGACCCGGAGCGTGCCGAGCACGTTCACGTCGTACATCCACTGCCAGTCGCCCACCGAGCCGGACTCCACCGGGTCGAGGCCGCGCGCCCCGCCGGCGTTGTTGACCAGCAGAGTGACCGGCCCGGGCGCGGCGGCGGCCGCCTCGGCCAGCCCGGCCACCGACTCGTCGGAGGTGACGTCGCAGGCGACCGCGGTCGCGCTGCCGCCGGCGGCCGCGATCTCGGCGACCAGGTCGGTCAGCCGGTCGGTACGCCGCGCGGCGGCGAGCACGTGGAAGCCCTCGGCGGCCAGCCGGCGGGCGGTGGCCGCGCCGATCCCGCTGGACGCCCCGGTGACGATCGCGACTGAGGTCATCCGGTCATTCTGCCCCCGCCCGTGGTGCCCCGCGGTGATGAGGTCCGTCACCCCGGGGCCCCGGCGACACGCATTTCCGAAGCCCGATGGGGAAGATGACACCCGGCGTGGAGGTTGACCGAGAAGCGCCGGTCGTGCGGAACGGCATCAACCGTGGCAGAGGGAGCGGACGTGGCGGACTTGCACACCGGTGTCGGTCGTCAGCGAGGTGCCCTGCCGTGGCCCCGGCCGCGCCGGATCGCCACCCTCTCCGTGCACACCTCCCCCCTGCACCAGCCCGGCACGGGCGACGCGGGGGGCATGAACGTCTACATCCTGGAGGTCGCCCGCCGGCTGGCCGAGGCCGACGTCGAGGTGGAGATCTTCACCCGGGCCACCTCCGGTGACCTGCCCCCGGTGGTCGAGATGGCCCCCGGCGTGCACGTCCGGCACGTCACCTCCGGCCCCCTGGAAGGGCTCACCAAGGAGGAACTTCCCGGGCAGCTCTGCGCGTTCACCGCCGGGGTGCTGCGCGCCGAGGCGGCCCGCCCGCCCGGCCACTACGACCTGATCCACTCGCACTACTGGCTCTCCGGGCAGGTCGGCTGGCTGGCCAAGGAGCGCTGGGGGGTGCCGCTGGTGCACACCGCGCACACCCTGGCGAAGGTGAAGAACGCCCAGCTCGCCGCCGGCGACCGGCCGGAGCCGAAGGCCCGGGTCATCGGCGAGGAACAGGTGGTCGCGGAGGCCGACCGGTTGGTCGCCAACACCCGGGTGGAGGCCCGCGACCTGCTCGGCCGGTACGACGCCGATCCGGACCGGGTGGCCGTGGTCGAGCCCGGCGTCGACCTGGAGCGGTTCCGCCCGGCCGCCGGGGATCGGGACCTCGCCCGGCTCGCCGCCCGCCGCCGGCTGGGGCTGCCCACCCAGGGGTACGTGGTGGCCTTCGTCGGCCGGATCCAGCCGCTCAAGGCGCCCGACGTGCTGATCCGGGCGGTGGCCGCGCTGCGCCACCGGGATCCCGCGATCGCCGACGAGCTGACCGTGGTGATCTGCGGCGGTCCCAGCGGCAGCGGCCTGGACCGGCCGACCGCCCTGATCGAGCTGGCCGCCTCGCTCGGCGTCGCCGACCGGGTGTGCTTCCTGCCGCCGCAGACCGGCGAGGACCTGCCCGCCCTCTACCGGGCCGCCGACCTGGTCGCGGTGCCGTCGTACAACGAGTCGTTCGGGCTGGTCGCGCTGGAGGCCCAGGCCTGCGGTACGCCGGTGCTGGCCGCCGCGGTGGGCGGCCTGGTCACCGCCGTCCGGGACGGGGTGAGCGGGGTGCTGATCGACGGCCACGACCCGGTCGACTGGGCCCGTACGCTCGCCAGGCTGCTGCCGGACCCGCTCCGCCGGGCGGCCCTGAGCCGGGGCGCGGAGCGGCACGCGGCCAACTTCTCCTGGCAGCGGACGGTCTCCGGCCTGCTCGCGGTCTACGGCGAGGCGATGGCCGAGCACCGCGCCCGGCTCGCCGACCGGCTGGCCGGTGACCCCGCGCTGTCCTGCTCCTGGTGAGGCGTCCGCCGCCCGTGGGCGGCCCGGTGCGGCCGTAAAGTGGGTCCGATGAGCCGTAGGAGCGACGTCGCCGCCCTGATCGAGTCGGTCTGCGCCGAGCGTGAGCTGGACTGGGAGTCGACCGGCGAGGGGTCGTACGGGGTCACCCTGCCGGGCACGCACAAGCTCAGGACGATCTGCAACCTGATCGTCGGCGAGCACGCGTTGCGGGTCGAGGCGTTCGTGATGCGCCAGCCGGACGAGCGCCGCGAGGAGCTGTGGGCCTGGCTGCTGCAGCGCAACGCCCGGATGTACGGGGTCTCCTTCTCCATCGACGCGGTCGGCGACGTCTACCTCACCGGCCGGGTCAACCTGGCCGGGATCGACGAGGACGAGCTGGACCGGCTGCTGGGCGCCGTACTGACCTACGCCGACGATTCGTTCGACAGCATGCTGGAGATCGGCTTCGGCACGGCGATCCGCCGCGAGTGGGAGTGGCGGGTCAAGCGGGGCGAGTCGACGGCCAACCTGGCCGCGTTCGCCCACCTCTTCGAGCCCTCCGCCGGGGCCGGCCGGGCGGCGGGCGGCGTCGGTTCGACCGCCGGAGGTTCGGAGCCGTCCTGACGGGTATGCCGCACCGCGCGGTGCGGTAATGGGACCCACCGCGGGCCGAGGACGGACTGTCGAGGAGCGTGTCCCATGGCTCAGCGCAACAGCTCAGGTCGCGGCGGGACTGCGACGAGGACCAAGCAGCAACCCGGCAACCAGACCCCGGGGACGCCAAACATCTCCGAGTCTGAGATCTCCCGGATGAGGGTGGACGACATCCGCGGCCAACTCCGCCGGCGCGGGGTCTCCGGGATCTCCGCCCTGCGCAAGCCGGAGTTGGTGAAGACGTTGGCCCGGACCATGCGGGCGGAGAGCCGGGGCGGCGCCGCCGCCCGCAAGGCCACCGGGCGGCCGGCCGCGCCGCCCCGACGAAGAGGGCGGCCGCCAAGAAGGCTCCGGCGAAGAAGACGCCGCGGCCCGGGCGAAGGCGGCGCCCGCCGCGAAGGCCACGGGCGCGCGGGCGAAGAAGGCGGCCCCCGCGAAGAAGGCGCCGGCCGCGAAGAAGGCGCCGGCCGCGAAGAAGGCGCCGGCCGCGAAGAAGGCGCCCGCCGGCAAGAAGGCGGTCCCCACCAAGAAGGCGCAACCGTCCCGGGCCCGCCCCGCGAAGGCGCCAGCCGGGGCAGGCGCGAGGGCGCGCCGCCCGGGGCGCCGGTATGGCGGCGGCGACGCCGGTCCGGACCGGGCGGTCCTCGTCCCGTTCGGTGCGGTCGTCCCAGCAGGTCACTTCGATCGAGGATCGTCCCGAACGTCCCGGTCGGAGCCTGGTGACCGCCAACCACGAGGTGATCCAGCGGTGGGCGCGGGCCCGCAACGCCAAGCCGGCCACCATCGCGGGCACCGAACGGGAGGGCCGGCCGGGGGTGCTGACGTTCAACATTCCGGGCTACCGGGAGAGCAGCCGGATCCGGGAAATCACCTGGGACGACTGGTTCCGGACATTCGACATCCGTGGGCTGAACCTGATCTACCAGGAGCAGATGCGGGACGGCCGGCAGAGCAACTTCTTCCGTACGGAAAACCCGGATCGGGAGGACGCCTGAGGTTTACGGGAATGGCCGGTGGGAACCCGCTGTTGACACATCCATGGCCCGGAGCAAGGACAGCCGGATTTCCGACACGAATGCTGTGACGGGCGAGACACTGATCTGAGTTGAATCCAGAATCCGGGCGAACTAACTTTATTGCACCGCGCCACGCTTGGAATCGTTCGGGGGAGCGGCGGATCGATCAGATCCGCGCAAGCGAGGCGCGAGGGAAACAGGTGGAGCACACCGTTGGGGGACGGTGCCACCTGTGGAACCGGCGGCGCGAGCGGGCGACGCTTACGGGGGTGAGTGTCGCCCGCCGCCGCCGGGCGTACGGTGCGGGCGTCCACCACGACGGGGGTCGTGGTGGGCGCCCAGCGCCGTTTCCGGGCCAGGCTCAGCGGCCCGCGGCCACGGCTTCCGCCCGACGTTCCCGGTCGCGCAGCGCGGCCACCCGGCGCTCCCGGGGCGGACCCGCCAGCAGGTGGCCGACCGCCGCCGCCAGGCCCAGCCCGCCGACGACCAGCCAGTGCCGGTCGCCCAGGTACTGCAGGCTCAGGCCGCCCAGCGCGGGCGCCACGAACGACGCCGCCGGGAAGGTCAGGTAGAAGACCGACTGATACCGGGCGCGCAGCTCCGGCGGTGCCAGGTCGGCGTTGATCTGCGCGTTCGGCGGCGCGGCGAGCATCGAGCCGATCGTCCAGACCACCGCCGCGCCGAGGTAGAACGGCAGCTTGTCGGCGACGGCCAGCGCGCCGAAGCCGAGCGCCATCAGCCCGGTGGAGACCGACAGCACGGTCGCCTTCCGGTAGGGCTCGATCAGCCGGGGCACGAAGAGCTGCCCGAGCACGATCAGCGCGCCGCCGAGCGCCACCACCACGCCGTACGCCGACGGGCCCAGGCCGTCCGCGCGCATCGCCAGCGGCATGATCGTCGAGGTCTGCATGGTGAGCACGGCCAGCACGAAGGTCAGCCCGACGAAGGCCAGGAAGGTCCGGTCGGTCAGCGCGGTGACCAGCCCCGGCCGCCGGGAGCCCGAAGGGGCCTCGTGGGCCGCCGGATCGGCCGTGCCTGCCGCGCCGGGACCGGCCGTGTCGGCCGCCGCGCCGCGCCGGCGGGTCCGGGCGAGCGTCTCGGGAACCTTCCAGGCGATGATCGCGGCGGCGGCCAGCGTGGCGCCGGCGTCCACCAGGAACAGGGCGACGAAGCTCGCCTCGGCGAGCACGCCGGCCAGCAGCGAGGCGACCGCCATGCCCAGGTTGAACGCCCAGAACTGCAGGTTGAACGCGCGCGAGCGGCGGGCCTCGGGCACCACGTCGACGATCGCCGCCACGAACGCCGGACTGGGCATCGAGTGAACCACCCCGACCAGCGCGGCGAGCACCGCGATCACCGCCAGGTGCCGGCTGAACGCCAGCGCCACCATCAGCCCGGCGGCGCCGAGGTGCGCGGCGAGCAGGGTGGCCCGCCGGCCCCAGCGATCGGCCAGCACCCCGCCGAGCAGCACGCCGACCGCCCCGCCGGCCCCGTACGCCCCGACCACCGCCCCGGCCAGCGCCTCGGAAGCGCCCCGCACGCCGGTGAGGTAGAGCGACAGGAACAGCATCGCGAACGCGCCGGCCCGGTTGATCAGCAGGCCGGACCAGAGGTACCAGAAGGTGGCAGGCAGCCCGCCGGCCGTGTCGTGCCACCAGCGCCGCAGCCCCCGCACCTGTCCTCCATGAAGGTTTGTCAACAGACCACACCCGACCGTAGGGAGGGGCAGGCCGGGTCGCCAGGGTGACCGCGGTCACCGCGCCCTGATCATGCCGCGGCACCGCAGGTCACGGCAGGAACAGCGGCGACCTCGCAGCGGCCGGGCGTATCTCAGGAGCGGGTCGGGACGGGCTCGGCCGGCGCGGTCGCGGCGGCCTCGGCCGCCTCGGGGGCCGGGGGCTGGATGACGGTGACCGGCCGGACCGGCACCACGGCCGTGCGGAGCTGGACGGCCCGCCGCTCCCGGGCCGGGCCCGAGACCAGGTGGGCCACCGCCATCACCGCGCCGATCGCGGCGCAGCCGAACCACAACGCGCCGTTGCCGACGTGCTCCCGCACCAGGCCGCCGAGGATCGGGGCGGCCGCCCCGGCGATCTGCCAGGAGAGCGAGAAGACGCCCTGGTAGCGCCCGCGCAGTTCGGCCGGCGAGAGCTCGGCGATCAGGGTGGAGTTGGACGGCGAGTTGAGCATCTCGCCGAGGGTCCAGATCAGCACCGTGACCCCGTAGAACCAGGCCGTGCCGGCGAACGCGGTCAGGCCGAAGCCCACGCCCATCACCAGCGAGGCCAGCGCCAGCACGTGCGACCGGCTGCGTCCCTTGATCAGCCGGGGTACGAAGAGCTGCCCGACCACGATCAGCACCCCGTTGAGCGCGATCACCGAGCCGTACGTGGCCGGGCTGAGGCCGGAGTCGCCCATGGCGATCGGCAGCATCGAGATGTGCTGGAGGAAGACGAGCGCGGCGAACAGGTTCAGCGCGACGAAGCCCAGGTAGACCCGGTCGGTGAGGATGGTCCGCAGCGCGCCCGCGGGCGCGGCGTCGCCCTTGGCGACGGGGGTCGCCGAGGCGGTGCGGGTCTCCTTCACCCGGGTGAAGATGATCAGTGCGGTGATCAGCGTGGTGGCCGCGTCGACCACGAAGAGCAGCAGATAGCCGGCCTGGGCGGCCATTCCGGCGAGCACGGCGGCGCAGGCGAACCCCAGGTTGATCGCCCAGTAGTTCAGCGAGAAGGCGCGCAGCCGGTCCTTCTCCGGCACCACGTCGATCATCATGGCGCCGAACGCCGGCCGGGCGGCCTCGGCGAAGGTGCCCAGCAGCAGCGCGCCCAGGGCCACCGCCCAGAGCGGCCGGGCCAGGCCGAGCGCGAGCATCATGGTGGCCGCGCCCAGGTGCGCGGTGAGCAGCGTGGGGCGCCGCCCCCACCGGTCGGCGAGGGTGCCGCCGACGGTGGTGCCGACCGCGCCGCCGACGCCCCATGCGCCGAGCACCAGGCCGGCCTGCGAGGCCGAGAAGCCGCGCTCCTGGGTGAGGTAGATGGCGAGGAAGACCAGGACGAACGAGCCGAGCCGGTTGATCAGCGTCCCGGTCCAGAGGTACCAGAAGGCCCTCGGCAGACCGCCCGTCGTGTCCCGGAACCAGCCCCGTACCGTCCGCACCGCGTCGCCCCCGTTTGTAATGACCGGCGTATCTCAAGCGCCTTACAACCTAGTCCCGCCCCGGAACGCCGGTCATCAGCTTTTCCACGTGGTGGTCGTCACCGACCGGTCCCCGCGTGTCCACCGGCGGCGTACGGCAGGATGATCGGCATGACTGCGAGCGAGGGGCCCACCGTCGGGACGCTGGTCCTGCTGCGGCACGGCGAGAGTGACTGGAACGCGAAGAACCTCTTCACCGGCTGGGTCGACGTCGACCTGACCGCCAAGGGTGAGGCGGAGGCGCGCCGCGGCGGCGAGCTGATGCGCGAGCACAGCCTCCTGCCGGACGTCATGCACACCAGCGTGCTGCGCCGGGCGATCCGCACCGGCGAGCTGGCGCTCGACGCCGCCGACCGGCACTGGATCGCGGTGCGCCGGTCGTGGCGGCTCAACGAGCGGCACTACGGCGCCCTGCAGGGCAAGAACAAGAAGCAGACCCTCGACGAGTACGGCGAGGAGCAGTTCATGCTCTGGCGCCGCTCGTACGACACGCCGCCGCCGCCGATCGACGACAACGACGAGTGGTCCCAGGCCGGCGACCCCCGGTACGCGCTGCTGCCGACCGAGCTGATGCCGCGCACCGAGTGCCTCAAGGACGTCGTCGATCGGATGCTGCCCTACTGGTACGACTCGATCGTGCCGGACATCCTGGCCGGCCGGACGGTGCTGGTCGCCGCGCACGGCAACTCGCTGCGCGCCCTGGTCAAGCACCTCGACCAGATCTCCGACGAGGCGATCGCCAAGCTGAACATCCCGACCGGGATCCCGCTGCGCTACGACCTCGACCCGCAGCTGCGTCCGCTGACGCTGGGCGGGACGTACCTCGACCCGGCCGCCGCCAAGGAGGCCGCCGCCGCGGTGGCCAACCAGGGCCGCTGATCCGACGACGAAGGCCCCCGGGTGACCGGGGGCCTTCGTCGTGTCCGGCTCAGCTCGCCGAGGGGCTGTTCACCCCGGTGATCAGGTAGACCACGTGCTCGCCGGCGTTCACCGCGTGGTCGGCGAAGCGCTCGTAGAACCGGCCGAGCAGGGTGGCGTCGATCGCCGTCTCCACCCCGTACGGCCAGTCGTCGCCGAGCAGCACGCCGAACAGGCTCTTGTGCAGGTCGTCCATGGCGTCGTCGTCGCGGTCCAGCTCCGCGGCGAGGTCGGCGTCGGGCTTGGCCAGCACCGAGCCGATCTTCTCGGCCATCCGGTCGGCGATCCCGGCCATGTCGGTGAAGACCGGCCGCAGCTCGGCCGGCACGGCCGGGGACGGGTGCCGGCGCAGCGCGGTCTTGGCGACGTGGTCGGCCAGATCGCCCATCCGCTCCAGGTCGGCGGCCACGTGCAGGGCGGTGATCATGGCGCGGAGGTCGGAGGCGACCGGCGCCTGCCGGGCGAGCAGGTCGCACACCCGCTCCTCGACGTGCCGGTACAGCTCGTCGATCTCGGCGTCCCGCGCGATCACGGCCTCCGACGCCTCGCGGTCGGCGGTGAGCAGGCCGCGGGTGGCCTGGCGCATCGCGGCGCGCACCCCCTCCGCCATGTCCACCAGCAGTTGGCTGACAATCTGCAGGTCGGCCCGGAATTCGTCGCGCATCGTCACTTCCTGGGGTCGGTGGCCGCGCGCCGGCCCGGGGATCCGGTGCCGGTGCGGCTTGAGCAGGTGCGCGACAACCGTAGGCCGGGGGAGCGGACCCGAGGTGAACGAGGGTGAACGACACGGGACCCGCGGGTGAACATTCCCGGAAGTGAGAGTGATTCGTCCCGGTCTGGGCGATCCCCAGGTTAACAATGACCCTACGATCGCCAGGTGGAATGGGCGGTGGCGATCGTGGTGGCCCTGGCTCTGGTGACCGGACTGGTCGCCGGGCTGCTGCTGTCCCGACCCCTCGGCGACCGGTGGCGCCGCTCGCGGCTGTCCGGGGACGGGGGCTTGCGCCCCAGTGCAGGGAGGCCGGAGATGCCCGACGACCAGCAGAGCGGGCTCTCCGGGCTCGGCCGCAAGACGATCGACTCGCTGCGGGCCGGCGTCGTGGTGCTGGATCCGGGCGACGTCCCGGTCCTGGTCAACCCCGCGGCGCGGGCCCTGGGCCTGCTCCGGACCGGCCCCACGCCCGGCTCCATCGCCGCCCACCCGCTGATCCGTACCCTCGCCGGGCAGGTCCGCCGCACCGGCGTACGGCGGGAGATCGAGCTGGACCTGCCGCGCGGACGGGACAACGCGGGGGACAACCCGCTCGGGGTGCACCTGCGCGCGATGGGGCTCGGCGCCGGCTACATCTCGGTGGAGGCGGCCGACGTCACCGAGTCGCACCGGCTGGCCCGGGTCCGCCGGGACTTCGTGGCCAACGTCAGCCACGAGCTGAAGACCCCGATCGGCGCGCTGCAACTGCTCGCCGAGGCGCTGGTGGACGCCACCGAGCCGACCGGTGACGGGGCGCCGGACCTCTCCGAGGACCTGATCGCCGCCCGGCGGTTCGCCGAGCGGATCCAGCACGAGTCGACCCGACTCGGTCGGCTGGTGCAGGAGCTGCTGGAGCTGACCCGGCTCCAGGGCGCCGAGCCGCAGCCCCCGCCGGAGCCGGTGTCGGTGGACTGGGTGATCGCCGAGGTGATCGACCGGACCCGCACCGCGGCCACCGCGCGCCGGGTGGACGTCGTGGTCGACGGCGCGCGCGGCCTGACCGTGTACGGCAGCGACACCCAGATCGCCACTGCGGTGGCCAATCTGGTCGAGAACGCCATCAACTACTCGGGCGAGGACACCACCGTCCGGGTGACCGCCCGGGCCACCGACGAGCACGTCGAGATCGCCGTCGCCGACCAGGGCATCGGCATCGCCCCGAACGAGGTCGACCGGATCTTCGAGCGGTTCTACCGGGCCGACCAGGCCCGGTCGCGCTCCACCGGTGGCACCGGCCTCGGCCTGGCCATCGTCAAACACATCGCCAGCAACCATGGCGGCCGGGTGGAGGTGTCGAGCACTCTTGGTGGGGGGTCGACGTTCACCCTCCGGCTGCCCGCCAGCCCCCCGGACGACCTGGAGGCGACACTCTCCTCCGCTGGGATCGAGGCCGGCCCGGCCGGGTTCCGGCAGGCCTGACCACAGGAAAGGAAACACCCGTTGAGCCGCGTACTGGTGGTCGAGGACGAGGAATCGTTCTCCGACGCCCTGTCCTACATGCTCCGCAAGGAGGGTTTCGAGGTCTCCGTCGCCGCGACGGGTCCCTCCGCCCTCACCGAGTTCGACCGGACCGGCGCCGACATCGTGCTGCTCGACCTGATGTTGCCGGAGATGTCGGGCACCGAGGTCTGCCGGCAGCTCCGGCAGCGCTCGCACGTGCCGATCATCATGGTCACCGCCCGGGACAGTGAGATCGACAAGGTGGTGGGCCTGGAGATCGGGGCCGACGACTACGTGACCAAGCCGTACTCGCCGCGCGAGCTGGTGGCCCGTATCCGGGCGGTGCTGCGCCGGCAGAGCGCGGAGGTGGCCGAGTCGGGCGCCCCGACCCTCGCCGCCGGCCCGGTCCGGATGGACATCGAGCGGCACGTGGTGACCGTCGACGGGGCCGCCGTCCAGCTGCCGCTGAAGGAGTTCGAGCTGCTGGAACTGCTGCTGCGCAACGCCGGCCGGGTGCTCACCCGGGGGCAGTTGATCGACCGGGTCTGGGGCGCCGACTACGTGGGCGACACGAAGACCCTGGACGTGCATGTCAAGCGGCTGCGCTCCAAGGTCGAGCCGGAGCCGTCCGCGCCGCGCTTCATCGTCACCGTCCGCGGCCTGGGCTACAAGTTCGAGCCGTGACCGGTCCGGCCCGTGGCGGGCCAGGTAGGCGCGATCACCGCCGCCCGCCGTCGGCTGCCCGCCCTCCGGCATCGCGGCCCGCCGCGGGGCGCGGTGGCCCGGCGCGGGAGGGTGGATGCCCGAGAGGCGATATGCCTGAGAGGCATATTTATGACGCTCCGGCATATCGCTCGTCGGGGTTGCCCTCTCGTGGGTCCGGGTTGACGGGCTGGCCGTGGGGTGCTCGACGGGGACCCGGCCGCCGCCGAGGCGCCAGGCGCCGCGCCGGCGCCCTCGTCGACGCCGCCCTGGCTCAGCCCACCCAGCAGTACCGGCGTTCCGGCCGGCCGGCCGCGCCGTAACGCAGGCTCACCTCCGCCCGGCCGGTGCCCGAGAAGTGCTCCAGGTAGCGGCGGGCGCTGACCCGGGAGATGCCCACCCGGTTGGCGCACTCGGCGGCCGAAAGGGTGCCGGTGTGCTCACGGAGCGCGCGTTCGACCAGCTCGGCGGTCTCCGAGCTCAACCCGCGGGGCAGCGCCGGGTTGGCGACCGAGCCGCTGCGGGACAGCACCCGGTCGACATCGGCCTGGTCGCTGACCACCGTGGCGCGCAGCGTGTTGCGCCGGGCCGCGTACTGCTCCAGCCGGGTCCGCAGCTCCTCGAAGCCGAACGGCTTGAGCAGGTAGTTGACCGCGCCGTAGCGGACCGCCCGGCGGACCGCCTCCGCCTCCCGCGCGGCGCTGATGACCAGGACGTCGCAGTCGTGCCGGGCGGCCCGCAGCCGGGTCACCACGTCCAGGCCGAACATGTCCGGCAGGTAGAGGTCCAGCAGCACCAGGTCGGGGCGGAGCTCGTCGACCTTCGCGACGGCCTGCTCGCCGGTGCTGGCCGTCCCCACCACCCGGAAGCCCTCGATCCGCTCGACGAACCCGCAGTGGATCCGCGCCACCATGAAGTCGTCGTCGACGACGAGCACGTCGATCATCGAACCTCCTCCAGCGCAGGCGACACCGACATCCGGGCGGTGAACATCGCGCCCTCCTCGGTGTTCGTCACCGCGACCTCACCGCCGCGACGGTGGCAGACCAGCCGGGTGAGCGCCAACCCGATGCCCCGCTCGCCGCCCTGGGCCGCCTTGGTGGTGAACCCGTGGGTGAAGACCTCCTTGGCCAGCTCCGGGGCGACCCCGGGGCCGGAGTCGCGCACCACGATCTCCACCGACGAGGCGTCCTGCCGCAGCTCGACCTCCACCCAGGCGGGCCCGTCGCCAATTGTCTCCCGGCCACCGGCGATCGCCTCGACCGCGTTGTCCACCAGGTTGCCGACGACCGTGGCCACGTCCGCCGAGACCTCGGGATCCAGCCGGTCGAGTCCGGTCCGCTCGGAGATCCGCAGCTCCACCCGGCGCTCGGCGGCCACGGCCGACTTCGCCATCAGCAGGGCGGCCACCGCCGTGTCGTGGATCCGGCTGGTGACCGTCAGGTCGAGCGAGGCGCGGTGCCGGCTCAGCGCGTCGACGTACCGGACCACCTCGTCGTGCTCGCCGATCTGGATCAGCCCGGAGATGGTGTGCAGCTGGTTGGCGAACTCGTGGGTCTGCGCCCGGAGCAGCTCGGTGGTGCTGCGGAACGAGCCGATCTCCCGCTCCAGCCGGGCCAGTTCGGTCCGGTCCCGCAGGGTGGTCACCGAGCCCAGCCGGCGGCCGTCCTTGGTGATCGTCATCCGGTTCATCACCAGCACCCGGCCGCCCCGGACGACCACCTGGTCGCGCGCCTCCGGGCCGCTGCCGGCCAGCACGTCCCGCAGCCGGCCGGAGATCCGCAGCTCGGACAGGCTCCGGCCGAGGCAGTCCTCGGGCAGGTCGAGCAGGCGCCGGCCGACGGAGTTGACCAGCGTGACCCGCCGCTGCGGATCCAGCGCGATCACCCCCTCGGCGATGCCGTGCAGCAGCGCCTCCCGGTGCTCGGCCAGGCCGGCGATTTCCCGCGGCTCCAGGCCGAGAGTCTGCCGCTTGATCCGCCGGGCCAGCAGCCAGGACCCGACCACTCCGAGCGCGCTCGCGATCCCGAGGTAGGTGAAGAGGTACGACGAGGCGCCGACCAGCCGCTGTGACCAGGTCCGCGAAACCTCGCCGATCACCACCACGCCCAGGTACCGGCCGAGGTTCTCTTCCCGGGCGCCGAGCACCGGCACCTGGGCCACCAGTTCGCGCGACCCGTCGACCTCCAGCTCGCCGAACCAGCTCCGGCCCTGCGCCACCTGGGGATCGCCGAGCACCACCGGGCTGCCCACCAGGGTGGGGTTCGTGGAGCTGACCACCCGGCCGCGGGCGTCGGCCACGGTCACCGAGGTGACGCCGGACTGGGTCCGCGTGTTCTGCACCAGCGGGGCGATCGCCTCGGCGGGCGCCACCCGGTTGAGCCGGTCCCGGAGCAGCGCGCTGCCGGCGAGCTGCTCGCCCAGGGCGGCGACCCGGCGCCCCTCAACCCGGTTGAAGGTGGCCGCCGACTGGGCGAGCGAGACAGCGGCCACGGCCACCAGCACCACGACGATGATCGCGAGCTGGAGGACCAGCAGCTGCCCGGCCAGGGTTCGGCGGCGGGACGTGATCGCGACCACAAAGACCTCAACTTCCGCTGGTGACACAACGCAGACAGGCGGCCCGCGCGGAGGTCACCATCTTGCCGCTGGACTCATTCGAAACGGAAGAGAAACAAGATGGCAACTAGGAGAAACCTGCTGGTCATGGGGGTCGCCGCCGCCTCGGCGCTGGCCCTGGCTGCCTGCGGCGCCACCGCCGACAAGAACGAGGGCGGCTCCAGCAACGACGGCAAGCCGGTCAGCGGTCTGCGGATCATGGTGCCGAACACGCCCGGCGGCGGGTACGACACCACCGCCCGGACCGCCGCGAAGGTGATGGAGGACGCCAAGATCGCCACCGGTGTGCAGGTGTTCAACCTGCCCGGCGCGGGCGGCACGGTCGGCCTCCAGCGGACCGTGAACGAGAAGGGCAACGGCAAGCTCGCCATGCAGATGGGGCTGGGCGTGGTCGGTGCCTCGTACACCTCCAAGTCGTCGGCGACGCTGACCCAGACCACCCCGCTGGCCAAGATGATCGAGGAGGCCGGCGCCATCGTGGTGCCGAAGGACTCGCCGTACAAGACGATCGGTGACCTGGTCGCGGCCTGGAAGGCCAACCCCAAGGGTCTCGCGGTCGGCGGCGGCTCCTCGCCCGGCGGCCCGGACCACCTGCTGCCGATGCAGCTCGCGAAGACCGTCGGCATCGACCCCCGCCAGGTCAACTTCGTCTCCTACGACGGCGGCGGCGAGCTGCTGCCGGCCGTGCTCGGCGGCAAGGTGGCCTTCGGCGCCAGCGGCTTCGGCGAGTTCCTCGACCAGGTCGAGGCCGGCCAGATCCGGGTCCTCGCGGTGACCAGCGAGGCGCCCATCGACGCGCTCAAGGATGTGCCGACGCTCAAGTCCGCCGGCATCGACCTGGTCTTCACCAACTGGCGGGGCATCGTCGCGCCCCCCGGGATCAGCGACGCCGACAAGAAGGTCTGGATCGACGTGCTGACGAAGATGCACGAGTCCGAGGAGTGGAAGGCCGAGCTGGCCAAGCGCGGCTGGACCGACGCATTCGTCACCGGCGACGAGTTCGGCACCTTCCTGACCGAGCAGGACAAGGCCGTGGCCGACGTGCTCAAGCAGCTCGGGTTGGCATGAGCGGCATGACCATCCGACCGGACCGGGGCGGCGAGCAGCCGCCCCGGCCCCCGGCCGTGGAGACATCCGTACCGCCGATCCCGGAACAGCCGGGCGCGGAGCGTACGCCGGATCTGCCGGAGGCGGCACGGCCCACGACGGCCGACGTGCCGCCGACGGTCGGCGAGCCGGCGGTGGACGACGGTCCGGCGCCCAGGCCAGACCGGGCGCAGTACGGCGTCTGCGCGTTCCTCGCCCTGGTCGGCGGCCTGGTGATCCTCGACGCGACCACGCGCATCGGGCACGCGGTGAACAGCGCCGACCCGATCGGCCCCAGGCCGGTGCCGATCCTGCTCGGCGTGCTGCTGCTGATCGTCGCGGCGATCTACGGGTTGGACGTGGCCCGCGGCGGCACCGGCGAGCCGGAGGCCGGCGAGGACGTCGACCTGAGCAGCCCGATCGACTGGCGGACGGTTCTGCTGCTGATCGGCGCGTTCCTGGTCAACGCCGTGCTCATCGACCGGCTGGGCTGGGTGATCAGCGGGACGATCCTCTTCTGGGGCTCGGCCTACGCGCTGGGCAACCGCCACTACGTCCGGAACCTGCTGATCGCCGTGGCGCTGTCGCTGATCACGTTCTACACATTCGCCATCGGGCTCGGTGTCAACCTGCCCGCCGGCGTGCTGCAAGGGATCCTCTAGATGGACAACTTCGGCAATCTGCTCGACGGGTTCGCCAACGTGCTGACCCCGATGAACCTGCTGATCGCGCTGCTCGGCGTGACCATCGGCACCGCCGTCGGGGTGCTGCCCGGCATCGGGCCGGCGATGACGGTGGCGCTGCTGCTGCCGGTGACGTACGGGATGGAGCCCACCCAGGCGTTCATCATGTTCGCCGGCATCTTCTACGGCGGCATGTACGGCGGCTCGACCACCTCGATCCTGCTGAACACGCCCGGCGAGTCGTCGTCGGTGGTGACCGCGATCGAGGGCAACAAGATGGCGAAGGCGGGCCGGGCGGCGCAGGCGCTGGCCACCGCCGCGATCGGCTCGTTCGTCGCCGGCACCATCGCCACCGTGCTGCTGGTGCTGGTCATCTCGCCGATGGTGTCGTTCGCGGTCAGCCTCGGCGCGCCCGACTTCCTCGCGGTGATGCTGCTCGCGTTCGTGGCGGTCACCGCGGTGCTCGGGGCGTCCCGGGTACGCGGCTTCGCCTCACTGCTGCTCGGCCTGCTCATCGGCGTGATCGGGATCGACCAGACCGGTCAGCAGCGGCTCACCCTGGGCATTCCCCAGCTCGCCGACGGCATCGACGTGGTCGTGGTGGCGGTCGGCATCTTCGCCGTGGGCGAGGCGCTCTGGATCGCCGCGCACCTGCGCCGCAAATCCGGTGAGGTGATTCCGGTCGCCAGCCGTGGCTGGGCCGGGAGGACTGGAAGCGGTCCTGGAAGCCCTGGCTGCGCGGCACCGCGTACGGGTTCCCGTTCGGCGCGGTGCCGGCGGGCGGGGCGGAGATCCCGACCTTCCTGTCGTACGTCACCGAGAAGAAGCTGACGAAGCACCCGGAGGAGTTCGGTCGGGGAGCCATCGAGGGTGTCGCCGGGCCGGAGGCCGCCAACAACGCCTCGGCTGCCGGCACCCTGGTGCCACTGCTGGCGATCGGCCTGCCCACCAACGCCACCGCCGCGGTGATGCTGGCCGCCTTCCGGCAGTACGGCATCCAGCCCGGTCCGCTGCTCTTCGAGCGGGAGTCAGCGCTGGTCTGGACGCTGATCGCCAGCCTGTTCGTCGGCAACCTGCTGCTGCTGGTGCTCAACCTGCCGCTCGCCCCGGCCTGGGCGCGCCTGCTGCGGATCCCGCGCCCGTACCTCTACGCCGGGATCCTCTTCTTCGCCTCGATGGGCGCGTACGCGGTCAACTCCCAGCCGTTCGACCTGTTCCTGCTGCTCGCCCTGGGCCTGCTCGGCTTCGGCATGCGGCGGTTCGGGCTGCCGATCCTGCCGCTGATCGTCGGGGTCATCCTCGGCCCGCTCGCCGAGTTGCAGGGCCGGCGGGCACTGCAGCTCTCCGGCGGCGAGCTGCACGGCCTGATCGGCGGCTGGGTGTCCTGGGTGATCTACGCCGTGATCCTGGTGGTGCTTCTCTGGCCGCTGATCGGCCGGTTCGTGGTCCGTCCGCTGCGTGGAAGGTTGGTGACCGGATGACCGTGCTGGTGGGGTACGTGCCCTCCCCGCTGGGCGAGGCGGCCCTGCAGGCCGCCATCGAGCAGGCGAAGTTCCGCGACGAGCCGGTGCTGGTGGTGAACACGTCGCGCGGTGACGCGTACGTCGATCCGCGCTTCGCGCAGGAGCCCGACCTGGAGCGGGTCACCCGCGAGCTGACCGCCGCGGGCGTGCCGCACACCGTCCGGCAGCTCATGCGTGGGCGGGACGCCGCCGAGGAGATCATGGAGATCGTCGAGGCGGAGGACGTGTCGCTGGTGGTGATCGGCATCCGGCACCGGACCCCGGTGGGCAAGCTGATCATGGGCTCGACGGCGCAGGAGATCCTGCTCCGGGTGCCCTGCCCGGTCCTCGCGGTGAAGGCCCCCGTAACCGAATGAGAGAGGGAAGACCATGGTGATCCCCACCGCCGACCTCTACGACCGGTACGGCGACACGCTCGGCTCCTGCGACACCCAGCTGCGCCAGTACGGCGGCGTCGCCGCCTTCGCCGGGCCCGCGGTCACCGTGCGCTGCTTCGAGGACAACGCCCTGGTGAAGTCGATCGTCGGCGAGCCGGGGGCGGGGCGGGTGCTGGTGGTGGACGGCGGCGGATCACTGCACACCGCCCTGATGGGCGACCTCATCGCCGGCACGGCCGCGGAGAACGGCTGGGCGGGCGTGGTGATCAACGGCGCGGTTCGCGACGTCGCCGCCCTGCGGGCCCTGCCGATCGGCATCAAGGCGCTCGGCACGAACCCCCGCAAGAGCGCCAAGACGGGCGCCGGTGAGCGGGACGTGCCGGTGTCGTTCGGCGACTGCGTCTTCGCGCCGGGCGCCGAGGTGCACAGCGACGACGACGGCGTCGTGGTCGTGCCGCCCGGGGGACGGCCGTAGCGTCGGCCGCGCCGGGTCAGCCCTCGCTGGCCGGGTGCGGGGCGATCTGACCCTGCCGCAGCCGGGCCGCGCACAGCTCCGCCAGCTTCGCGTACGCGGGGGCGCCGATCAGCGCGGTCAGCTCCGGGCCGTACGAGACGTACATCGGCTCGGCGCCGACGTGCGCGTCGGTGGAGGAGGTGCACCACCAGTCCAGGTCGTGCCCGCCCGCGCCCCAGCCCCGCCGGTCGAACTCCGACAGCGTGGAGATCAGCACCTTGGTGTTGTCGGTCCGCTTGTGCCAGTCCTGGTCGCGGCGGATCGGCAGTTGCCAGCAGACGTCCGGCTTGTACTCCAGCGGGTGCACGCCGTCGCGCAGCGCCTGGGCGTGCAGCGCGCAGCCGCCCCCACCCGGGAAGTCGGCGTCGTTGAGGAAGACGCACGGCGCGTCGACGTCCCGGGTGGCGGTGCGCCGGGCCGGGTTCTTGCCGTCGATGGTGTCGTTCTCGGTCCAGTTCTTGAAGCCGCGGCGGAAGTGCTGCCAGGTCGACGGGGTGAGCCGCTTGACCGCGGTGCGGACCCGCTTCTCGTCGTCGGAGTCGGTGAAGAACGCGCCGTGCGAGCAGCAGCCGTCGGCGGCCCGGCCGGCGACGATGCCGTGGCAGCCCTTGCCGAAGATGCACGTCCAGCGGGAGAGCAGCCAGGTCAGGTCGGCCCGGACCAGGTGCTTCTCGTCCGCCGGGTCGACGAACTCGATCCACTCCCGGGGAAAGTCGAGCCCCACCTCCCGGCTGCGCGGGTCGTCGGGGTCGTCCACGAGTACCTGCAGCTCGATCTGGCCTGTCACCCGGACCAGCGTACGCGGGGTGCCTCCGGCCGGCTGGCGAGCCGGGAAAAGGTGTTGGGCCTAGGGTCATCAGCATGCGACTGGGTGTCCTCGACGTCGGTTCGAACACGGTGCACCTGCTGGTGGTCGACGCCCACCACGGGGCGCACCCCTGGCCGGCGCACTCGGAGAAGGTGGTGCTCCGGCTGGCCGAGCAGATCGGCCCGGACGGCGCGCTGACCGAGGCGGGCGCGGACGGGCTGGTCAAGGCGGTCGGCATGGCCCGGGCGGCGGCGGCCGGGCTGGACGCCGACGACCTGCTCGCCTTCGCCACCTCCGCCGTCCGGGACGCCACCAACGCCGCCGAGGTGCTGGCCCGGGTCCGGGAGGAGACCGGCGTACGGCTGGAGGTGCTCGCCGGCGCGGACGAGGCGCGGATGACCTTCCTGGCGGTCCGGCGGTGGTTCGGCTGGTCGGCCGGCCGGCTGCTGGCCCTCGACATCGGCGGCGGCTCGCTGGAGCTGGCGGCCGGGATCGACGAGGAACCGGACGTGGCGATCTCGTTGCCGCTCGGCGCCGGGCGGTTGAGCCGGGAGCGGCTGCGGGTCGACCCGTCGGGCACCCTGGCGCCGCCGGCCGAGGCCGTGGAGGAGCTGCGGGAGTACGTCGACGAGCGGCTCGACCCGGTGGTGGAGAAGTTGGCGGCGGTGGGCTGGGAACGCCCGGTCGCCACCTCGAAGACGTTCCGGACGCTGGCCCGGCTGGCCGGCGCCGCGCCCTCCGGCGCCGGGCTCTGGGCCCGGCGCAGCCTGACCCGCACCGGGCTGCGGCAGGTGCTGGGCTTCGTACGGCACATCCCGCCGGCGCAGCTGCCGGAGCTGGAGGGGGTGAGCGCCGCGCGGGCCCACCAGCTCCTGGCCGGCGCGGTGGTGGCCGAGGCGGTGATGCGCCGGCTCGACGTCGACGCGCTCGACGTCTGCCCGTGGGCGCTGCGCGAGGGGGTCATCCTCCGGCGGCTCGATCAGCTCGCGCCGATGTGATCCCGGTCGGTCGTTCTGGGCTTTTTGCGGGTGCTCGTCCTGATGCCGTCCGACGGGCCGGGCTACCCTGAGGGGCGTGACTTCCCGCGTCCCGGTGCTCCTCTCCAGTTCCTCGGTCTTCCCTGAGCGGACCGCGGCGGCGTTCCAGCTCGCCGCCGCGCTCGGCTACGACGGCGTCGAGGTGATGGTCTGGACCGACGTCGTCAGCCAGGACCCGGGCGCGCTGCGCGGGCTCGCCGACCACTACGGCGTGCCGGTGCTCTCGGTGCACGCGCCCTGCCTGCTGGTCACCCAGCGGGTGTGGAGCCCGGACCCGTGGGAGCGGCTGCGCAAGGCCGCCGAGCTGGCCGAGACCCTCGAAGCGCCGACCGTCGTGGTGCACCCGCCGTTCACCTGGCAGCGGGACTACGCCCGGAACTTCACCGACGGCCTCGACAAGATCGCCGGGCAGTTCGGCGGGCTGCGCTTCGCGGTGGAGAACATGTACCCGGTGCGGATGGCCGGCCGGCAGTTCGTCCCGTACGTCCCGGGGTGGGATCCGACCGACACCGGCTACGCCGCGTACACCCTGGACCTGTCGCACTGCGCCGCCTCGCACACCGACGCCCTGGAGATGGCCGACCGGATGGGCGCCGGCCTGGCGCACGTCCACCTCGGCGACGGCACCGGTGAGGGACGCGACGAGCACCTGGTGCCCGGGCGGGGCGGCCAGCCCTGCGCCGAGCTGCTCCGCTCGCTCGCCGGGCGCGGCTTCACCGGCTCGGTCGCCGTGGAGGTCACCACCCGGGGCGCGAAGAGCCGCGCGGTGCGGGAGGCCGACCTGCGCGAGGCCCTGGAGTTCGCCCGCGCCAACCTCACCGCCCCCTCCCCGGTCGACGTCTGACGGGGAGGGCGCGCCCCGGTCAGCTGACCGGGGTGAGGGTCTCCGCCTGGGCGGGCACGGTGAGCTGGTCGCCGACGGCCGCCCGCTTGCGGGCCCGGTGGGCCGCCACGTGCGAGCGGGTGGCGCAGCGCTCCGAGCAGAACCGCCGGCAGCAGTTCGACGAGGTGTCCAGGTAGACGTTGCCGCAGCGCTCGTCCGCGCAGACGCCGAACCGGGCGCTGCCGTACTCGCAGAGCCAGACCGACAGCCCCCACACCGCGCCGGCCAGGTACTCCTGGCTGACCGAGGCGCCGCGGCTGGTCACGTGCATGTGCCAGTCGCTGGAGTCGTGGCCGGAGATCCGCGGCTGCACCGGGAACGCCTCCAGCAGCGCGTTCAGCTCGGCCACCGCCTGACCGTCCCGGCCCGAGGTGCCGTACTCGAAGACGTCACGCAGGCGCTTCTGCGCCCGCCGGAAGATCGCCAGGTCCCGCTCCGCGACCTCGTCGCGCATCCACGCGTTGTCGTCCGGGAAGAGGGCCCGCAGGTCGTCGAGGTCGTCCAGGCGGGCGTTGACGAGGTCAACGCCGGTCCGGGCGTACGCGTCGAAGTTCACGACACCAACGGTAGACGACTCACGGGGTACGCGGCGCGTCGATGTAGTGCGGCAGGAACCGCGCGTAACCGTCCGTGATGAGGCTCTCGCTCTCGCGTACGCCGGCGCCGGCCGACTCGCCGTCGACGATCCAGCTCCCCACCACCATCCGGCTGCCGGCGAACTCGGGCAGCGCCCGGAACGCCTGGTAGCAGAACCCCTCCTGGCCGTAGCTCCCCGGATTGGTGATCTCGGCGCCGCCGGCGACGATCCGCACCGAGCCGCCCTCCCGGCCGAGCAGCGGCTTCGCCACGTACTCGGTCATCCCGCGCGGCGAGTCCAGGTACGCCGGGAGCAGGTACTCGTGGTCCGGGTACAGCTCCCAGAGCACGGCCAGCAGGGCCTTGTTCGACAGCAGCAGCTTCCAGGCCGGCTCGATCCAGGTGGTCGGGGTGCCCGGGTCCAGCGCGAGCGGCCCGTACGGCTCGGCGAGCATCCACTCCCACGGGTAGAGCTTGAAGCAGGTGGTGACCGGGCGGTCGGCGGCGTCGACGAAGCGCCGGCCGTCCCAGCCGACCTGCTGGATGGGGAGCAGCTCGACGTCCAGCCCGGCCTGGCGGGCGGTCTCCGCCAGGTAGCCGGCGGTGATCTGGTCCTCGCCGGACTCCTCCTCGCCCGACCAGACCACGTGCACCCGCCGGTCGTGCAGGTCGGCGCCGATCTTCGCCCACGCCCCGACCAGGCGCTCGTGCAGGCTGTTCCACTGGTCCGCCGCGGGCCGGGTGTGCTCCAGCCAGTACCACTGGATGATGCTCGCCTCGACCAGCGCGGTCGGGGTGTCGGCGTTGTACTCCAGCAGCTTCGGCGGCCAGGAGCCGTCGTACCAGAGGTCGAAACGGCCGTAGAGGGAAGGCGCGGCCTCGCGCAGCGACCGGGCGACCGCCTCGGCGGCCCAGGCCGGGATGCCGAACTCGGCGTACCGGTCGCGGGCCACCACGTGCTCCGCCGCGGCCACCGACATCCGGTGCAGCTCCTCGGTCGCCTCCTCCAGCCGGAGCACCTCGTCCAGCGCGAAGGCGTACGCGGCGGTCTCGTCCCAGTACGACATGATCCCGCCGTCGGGCAGCTCGGTGTCGACGTACACCAGGCCCTGCGAGCGGATGGTGGCGTCCCAGCCGGGGCGGGGGGTGCTGGCCTCGCGCCGCACCTCAGCCCCCGCAGGCGGCGAGGTGGGTGCCGAAGCCGCCGCGCTCGGGCACCGCCGCGGCGACCGGCTCCGGGGCGGTCCGGGCGGCGCCGGCGCGGGGACCCGCAGCGCCAGCGCCACCGTGTCCCCACCACCGCCGGCCGGGCCCAGCGCGCAGTCGTCATCGTCGTCGTCGGTCAGGTTGCAGCCGGAGAGGGCGAGCGCCAGGGCGGTCAGCGCGCCGAGCTGCACGGTGGCCGACCGGAGCCGGCGTCGGGGGCGTGGTTCCACGTGAACGTTGTAGCCGATCACCGCCACGTCGTCGGTCCCGACGGCCCGCTCGCAGCAGTGCGTGACGTACGCCCCGCCCACCGGCGGGGGTGGCTCGCCGGGCGTTACCCTCGGCTCATGCTCCGTTCCGTCATCCTCGCCGCCTCCCGGTCATCCCAGGTCGAGCGGCTCGTCGCGACGGCCCCGTTCACCCGGGACGTCGTCCGCCGGTTCGTCGCCGGCGCCGGCACCGACGACGCGTTGCGCGCGACCCGCGAACTCGTCGCCGACGGCCTCGCGGTCACCCTCGACAACCTCGGCGAGGACACCGTCACCCCCGAGCAGGCGAACGCCACCCGGGACGAATACCTCAAGTTGCTGCGGCTGCTCTCCGCCGCCGGCCTCACCCCCGCCGCCGAGGTGAGCGTGAAGCTCTCCGCGCTCGGGCAGATGTTCGACGAGCAGCTCGCCTACGACAACGCGCGAGCGATCTGCGCGGCCGCCGACCCGGCGGGCACCACGGTCACCCTGGACATGGAGGACCACACCACCACCGACTCGACCCTGGACGTCCTGGCCAAGCTGCGCAAGGACTACCCGTCGACCGGTGCGGTGCTCCAGGCGTACCTGCGGCGGACCGAGTCGGACTGCCGGGAGCTGGCCGGCGCGGGGTCGCGGGTGCGGCTGTGCAAGGGCGCCTACAAGGAGCCGGAGTCGGTGGCCTACCAGTCCGCCCGCGAGGTGGACAAGTCCTACGTCCGCTGCCTGAACGTGCTGATGGCCGGCGACGGCTACCCGATGCTGGCCACCCACGACCCGCGCCTGATCGCCATCGGCGAGGACCGGGCCCGCTGGTTCGACCGCAGCCCGGACCGTTTCGAGTTCCAGATGCTGTACGGCATCCGCCCCGAGGAGCAGGCCCGCCTGGTCGGCGAGGGCTACACCGTGCGCACCTACCTGCCGTACGGCGAGGACTGGTACGGCTACCTGATGCGCCGCCTCGCCGAGCGCCCCGCCAACCTGATGTTCTTCGGCCGGGCGCTGATCTCCAAGAAGTGACTCACCGGTTCGACCAGGCCCGGGTGCTGAGCACCAGGCGGTAGCCGTCCGGGATGGCGAAAGGTCACCCCCGGCGGTAGCGCCTTGACGATTGAAGCTAATGGCATTAGCTTTGTGGCTATGACGATTAGCCAGGTGGCGCGGGACGGCGGAACCATCGCGTACGAGGTGCACGGGGAGGGGCCGCTGGTGGTCCTCTCGCACGGCATGGGGGAGAACCGGCGGTCCTTCCGCCACCTGATCCCGCTCCTGGTCCGGGCCGGTTACCGGGTGGCCTCGGTGGACGTCCGGGGACACGGCGACTCCAGCCCGCACTGGCCGACGTACGCCCCGGCCGAGGTCGGCGCCGACCTGCTCGCCGTGGTCCGGGCCCTCGGCGGCGGCCCGGCCACCCTGGCCGGCAGCTCGTCCAGTGCGGCCGCCGTGGTCTTCGCCGCCGCCGACGCGCCCGACCTGGTCAACGGCGTCGTGCAGCTCAGCCCGTTCGTCGCCGAGCCGAAGCCCAACCCGGTCATGCGGGTCGCCCAGGCCGCGGTGCTGCGCAGCCCCCGGCTGTTCGGCATGTTCCACCGGACCCTGTTCCCCGCCGCGCGGCCGGCCGACGACGCCGCGTACCGCACGGAGCTGGTCGCCGGCCTGCGCGGGCGGATGGACGCCGTGCGCGGGGTGATCGCGCCGGCCGCGCCGCACTGGACCGCCCGGGCCGCCGACGTGCGGCAGCCGGTGCTGGTGCTGATGGGCACGAAGGACCCCGACTTCACGGACCCGGGCGCCGAGGCGCGCGCCGCCCGGCGGCTCTTCGCCACCGCCGAGGCGCGCATGGTCGACGACTCCGGGCACTACCCGCACGCCGATCAGCCCGAGGCCACCGCCGCCCAGCTCGTCGAGTTCCTGGCGGTGACCACCGGTGCCTAGGGCCGGCCTCACCCCGCAGACCGTCGTCCGGGAGGCCGCCCGGCTCGCCGACGAGGTCGGCTACGACCGGCTCACCCTGGCCGCGCTCGCCGGCCGGCTCGGCGTCGCGCTGCCCAGCCTCTACAAGCACGTCAAGGGCGCCGACGCGCTGCACCAGAAGCTGGCCGCGCTGGCCACCGCCGAGATCGCCACCGTGCTGACCGGCGCCGCCGCGGGTCGAGCCGGCGACGACGCGCTGGGCGCCGTCGCCACCGCCTACCGGGCGTACGCCCACCGGCACCCCGGCCGCTACCCGGCCACCCAGCGGGCCCCCGACCCCGCCGACCCCGACCACGTCGCCGCGGCCGAGCGGGCCGTCGGCGCGATCTACGCGATCCTGCTCGGGTACGGCCTCACCGGCGACGCCGCGGTGGACGCCACCAGGATGTTCCGCGCCGCGGTGCACGGCTTCGTCACCCTCGAGGCGGTCGGCGGGTTCGGGCTGCCCAGGGACATCGACCGCTCCTTCGACGAGCTGGTGGCCGGGCTGGACGCCGCGTACCGGAGCTGGAGGTCCCGATGAAGGGGCTGCTGTTGGCGCTCGCCTTCCTGCTGGAGCTGGCGATGCTCGTCGCCGCCGGCTGGTGGGGCTTCACCCTCGACGCCGGGTGGCCCGTCCGGCTCCTCGCCGGGCTCGGCGCGCCCCTGCTGATCGCGGTCGTCTGGGGCACCTTCTGCTCGCCGAAGGCGGCCGTGCCGCTGCCCGCGCCCGGCAAGCTCGCCGTCCAGGCCGCCTGCTTCGTGACCGGCGGCGCGCTGCTCGCGCTGGCCGGCCGCCCGGTGCCGGCGATCCTGCTGGTCGCGCTCTGGGCGGCGGACAAGGCGCTGCTCAGCCTGGCCGGCGACCCGATCTGACCTACCCCTCGCCCGTCACCGTTCCGACGGGGGAGGGCCGCAGCCGACGCCGCCGGCGCGCGGCCCTGGCCCGATCGCCCGAATGGTCGTACCCTTCGCCGGTGACCGACGGTGACCAGCAGCCCG
Organism: Micromonospora sp. ATA51; assembly: GCF_016802855.1. Taxonomy (NCBI): domain Bacteria; kingdom Bacillati; phylum Actinomycetota; class Actinomycetes; order Micromonosporales; family Micromonosporaceae; genus Micromonospora; species Micromonospora sp. ATA51. Next base: position 26,271 of record NZ_JAEVHJ010000028.1, read on the forward strand.
GCGAGACAGCCGCGGACCGCGAGCCGGGCGTTGCCCCCGTCGCCACCCCCGAACCGGTGCCGGCAACCGGCGAAAACGTCACCCAGGCGCAGGCGGTGCCGGAACAGGCAACGGCAGCGGTCCCGGCACGTCGGCGCCGGTGGCCGTTGTGGGCGGCGCTCGCGGTCGTGGTCGTGGTGCTGACCTGCGCGCTGCCCGCGGTGCTGCTGGTCGGGCTGGTCGGCGGCGCGGCCGGACGGACGGCCACCGGCGACGACCGCGCCACCGCCGCCGCCCGTCGTCTCGGCGCCCGGATGACCGCCCAACTCGACCGGCAGGCCGCCGCGCTGCTCGGCGGCGACCGGAACGGCTTCCTCGACGTCGCCGAGCCGGGGGCCCGCGCCGACCTCACCCGCCGGTACGCCGCGCTGCGGGCGCTCCGGGTGACCGTGTGGCGGCCGGCGGCGGACGGGATACCCCGCACGGTCACCGGCCGGCCGGGGGAGTGGCAGCTCGCGGTCCGGGTGGAGTACTGCTTCGTCGTCCCGGGCTGCACGGCGGCCGCCACCGTGTTCGGCACCCGCTGGCGGGAGGCCGGGGAGCAGCCCCGGCTGCTCGCGGTGGAGGAGTCCCGTACCGCCCCAGCCGGCGCCCGGCCCTGGGAGGTCAGCGACCTGGCGGTGACGTTCGGGAAGCGGACGATCGTCGCCACCACGCCCGCGCTGCGGGCCAAACTGCCCGGCCTGCTCGCCGAGGCCGAGGCGGCGGCGAAGGTCGCCGACCTGTACACGGTGGGGGGCGCACCCCCCGACCGCTACCTGGTCTACTACGCCGGTCGGGCGGAGTGGCGGCGCTGGTACGGCGGCGGCCGTCCTCGATGGACGGCCGGCTACGCGGTCGGCGTGGGCGGTGGCCACCACGACGTGGTGCTCAACGCGGAGAGCCTGTCGCCCACCGGGGTCGACGACCTGCTCCGGCACGAGCTGACCCACGCCGCCTCGCTGCCCGAGCGGGGCTACTCGGACCGGGCCACCTGGTGGCTGGTGGAGGGACTGGCCGAGTACGCGGGCGCCGACGGTCAGCCGGTGGGCCGCTACGACGGACTGCCCGAGGTGCGGGAGCTCGTCCGGGGCGGCTGGAACGGCCGGCTGGACGGGCTGGCCCCGGCCGACGACGCGGCCGACGACCGGGTCGGCGGCAGCTACGGGGTCGGCTACCTGGCCGTCCGGCACCTCGTCGACCGGTACGGGGAGCAGCGGGTGCTGGACTTCTTCCGCCTGGTGGTCCACGACCGGCGGTCCGCCGAGGAGGCCTCCGACCAGGTCTTCGGCGAGCAGTGGGCCACCCTGCACGACGACTGCGTCCGGTACGTGCGGACCGTCGCCGGCTGACCGGTGGCGGGCAGGTCGACGATCGCCGACGGGTCGTAGCATGGGCCAGGTGGCCCGCACCCACCCGCCGCGGCCCCCGATCGTCACGCGGCCCCGCCTGCTCACCGCGCTCCTCGCCGTCGTCGCCCTGACCGGCACCACCGCCGCCTCGTGCGGCGACGAGAAGTCCCCCGTCGCGCTGGCCCAGGTCGGCCGGTCCGCCGTCGCCGAGGTGATCGACGCTCCGGCCACGGTGACCGCCCGGGCCGCCGCGACCCTCACCGCACCCGCCGACGGCACCCTCGCCAGCCTGCGCGTCCAGCCCGGACAGCGGGTACGCCGAGGGCACGTGCTCGCGGTCATCAGCTCACCGTCCGCGCAGGACCGGCTCCGGCAGGCCCGCGAGGCGCTGCGCGCCGCGAAACGGGCCGGCCGGGGCGTCGGCGTCGGCGACCTGGGCGGCAGCCGGCGCGGCACGGACCAGGCCGCCGTCGAGGCCTTCGACACGGCCCGGGCCGCCGCCGGGAAGATCGGCGACCCACAGCTGCGGTCCGCGTTGCTGCTCCAGGTGGAGTCCGCCCAGCGGCAGTACGAGTCGGCCGCCCGCGCCGCCGACCGGGCGGTCACCGCGGTGCAGCGCGGCGTGGCCGGGCTGAACTCCGCGGTCGGCGCGCTGTCCAGCGCCCAACGGCTCCAGGCCCAGCAGGCGTACGACCTGGCGAAGGCGACCGTCGACGCGCTCACCCTGCGCGCGCCGGTCGACGGGGTGGTGCAGCCCGGGGGCACCCGGTCCGCGAGCGGATCGGCCGAGCTGGCCGGGCTGCTCGGGGCGGGCGGCGCCATGGGGCTCGACCCGTCGGCGTTCGCGCCGGCCCAGGGCGGCCGCCGGCCGGTGTGGACGACGCCGTGCCGGCCGGTGGGCGGGTCACCGCCGGAACGCCGGTGCTCACCGTGGTCGACACCGGCGCGCTCGGCCTGCTCGCCGAGGTCGACGAGACGGACGTGCTCCTGGTTCGGGCCGGCCTGGCCGCCTCGGTCGAGCTGGACGCGGTCACCGGCGCGACGTACGACGCCCGGGTCCGCTCGGTCGACGTGCTGCCCAGCACCTCCGCCCGGGGCGGGGTCACCTATCGGGTGCGGTTGGCCCTGGGCGCGGGCCGCCTCGGCGAGGGGGAGGCCGCGCCGGCGCCCCGGCCCGGCATGAACGCCGTGGTCCACCTCCGGGTCCGCGAGGCGGCGACGCGGTCGCCGTGCCCGCCTCGGCGGTCTTCTCCGCCGACGGTCGGGACGCGGTCTGGGTGCTGCGGGACGGGAAGGCGGACCAGGTGCCGGTCACCGTGGGCGTGCAGGGGCAGGACCTGGTGCAGATCGTCAGCGGCGTGCAGGCCGGTGACCAGGTGGTGGTCCGGGGCGCGGACCAGGTTCGCGACGGCCAGGAACTCCGGTGAGCGCGAGGAGTGAGCCGGGCCTGCGAGCCCCGCAGTCGCGAACGAAGACCGGCTCCGTGACGCCGCCGGCCGGGGTGCCGGCGATCGAGGCGGTCGACGTGTCCCGGACGTACGAGCTGGACGGCGTCTCGGTGCCGGCGCTGCGTGGGGTGTCGTTGACCATCGTGCCCGGCGACTACGTCGCCGTGATCGGGCCGTCCGGCTCCGGCAAGTCCACCCTGATGCACCTGCTCGGAGGCCTGGACCGGCCCACCGACGGCCGGCTGGTGATCGGCGGCCGGGACGTGGCGACGCTCTCCGCCCCGGAGCTGGCGACGCTGCGCAACGAGACCATCGGCTTCGTCTTCCAGGCGTTCCACCTGCTGCCCCGGACGTCCGCGGTGGACAACGTGGCGCTGCCGCTGGTGTACCGGGGAATCGGCGCGCGGCAGCGGCGGGAGCGGGCGGCGGCGATGCTCGGCCGGGTGGGCCTGGGGCACCGGCTGCACCACCGGCCCAACCAGCTCTCCGGGGGCGAGCAGCAGCGGGTGGCGATCGCCCGGGCGCTGGTCACCGACCCGGCGGTGCTGCTCGCCGACGAGCCGACCGGCAACCTGGACAGTGCGACCGGCGAGGCGGTGCTGGAGCTGCTGGAACGGTTGAACGCCGAGTCCGGGGTGGCCCTGGTGATGGTCACCCACGACCAGGAGGTGGCCGCGCGGGCCCGCCGGCGGATCGCCGTGCGGGACGGCATGGTCCGCTCCGACACGGTCGCGGCGGGCGGCGACCGGCTCCATGATCGACCGCTGTCCGACCGCGAGCGTCGACCTGAGACACTGGACCCCGCTCCCAGCGCGGAGCCCCGGTCCGTGTCCGGAAGCGGCCCGGGGCACCCGTCCGGTGGCTCCGGTGGCGCCGCCGGAGCCACCGGGCGCCTTCCGCGCCATGAGCAGCGCGGTGGGGGCGCGCCGTGAGGGTGGCCGAGGCCTGGCGGGTGGCGCTGGACGCGCTGCGGGCCAACCGGATGCGCAGCGCCCTGACCATGCTCGGCGTGATCATCGGGGTGGCCTCGGTGGTGCTGCTGGTCGCCATCGGCACCGGCACCAAGCAGAAGGTCGAACAGCAGGTCGAGGGGCTCGGCTCGAACCTGCTCCTGGTCGTGCCCGGCAAGATCGACGTGGGTACCGCCCCGGTGGTCTCGCCGCTGACGTTGCAGGACGTCGACGCGGTCTCCCGGGTGGTCGGCGACCCGGGCCGGGTGGCCGTCACCGTCGCCTCCGGGGCGACCGCGCGGGCCGGCAACCGGTCGGACTTCACCACCGTCCAGGGCGTGCTGGAGAACACCCCCACGGTCTTCACCCGGTCGCTGGCCCGGGGCCGCTACCTTACCGGGGCGGACGTGGACACCAGCCGTCGGGTGGCGGTGCTCGGCGCGTCCGTCGCGACCGCGCTCTTCCCCGGCCGCGACCCGCTCGGCCAGCAGCTCGCGCTGGCCGGGGTGCGGTTCCGGGTGATCGGCGTGTTCGCCCCGCTCGGGCAGAGCCTCGGGGTGGACCGCGACGACGAGGTGCACGTGCCGGTCACCGCGGCGCAGCGGCTCTGGGGCACCCAGCGGGTGGACGGCATCGCGGTCAAGGCGCCGGACCGGGAGCGGATCGGCGAACTCGGCGACCGGATCGTCGCCGAGCTGTCCCGACGCCACCCGGACACCGAGTTCAGTGCGGTCACCCAGCAGCAGATCCTCGGCGTGCTCGGCGACATCCTCGGCGTGCTGACCGGCGTGCTGGCCGCCATCGCCGGCATCTCGCTGCTCGTCGGCGGGGTCGGCGTCTCCAACATCATGCTGGTCTCGGTCCGCGAGCGGACCCGGGAGATCGGCCTGCGCAAGGCGGTGGGCGCCCGCCCCCGGGACATCGGCGTGCAGTTCCTGCTGGAGGCGGTGCTGCTCACCGCCATCGGCGGGCTGACCGGGATGGCGCTCGGCGTGGGCGCCGCGTTGCTGGTGGACGCGGTCTCGCCGATCCCGGCCGCGATCACCTGGTGGTCGCTGGCGCTCGCCTTCGGGGTCTCCGCCGCGGTCGGCATCGTCTTCGGGGTGGTGCCGGCCCAGCGGGCCGGCCGGCTCGACCCGGTGGTCGCGCTGCGCGCGGAGTGACCGTGGCCTGGCGGTCCCGGCAACGGGACGAGACGCGCATCGGGGAGGAAAACGCCAGGTCAACGCGGGGGAAAACAGCGGCCCGTCCATGATCAGTTGCAGGAAGGGATCGCGCCGGTCACAGCCGTCCCGTTACCGTACTGGTAACACGCGCGTTGCCCGTCCTGGCGGGAGCTCCCGTCCGGTGGCACGCGCCGGGCACGGGAATGGGTCGGTGAGCCATGGCCGCGTCGCAGTCCGACGGTCGACTGTCGGATGTCAGGTTCCTGACCGTCGCCGAGGTGGCGACGGTCATGCGGGTCTCCAAGATGACGGTCTACCGTCTCGTGCACAGCGGTGAGCTGACCGCGGTACGGGTGGGCCGGTCGTTCCGGGTGCCCGAGCACGCCGTGCACGACTATCTCCGGGGCGCGTTTCAGGAAACCGCCTGACGCACCGCCGAGTGCGACGTAACGGGCATCGACGGGGGCGCGTTGGTCCTGCTGATGCACTCCAGCTACCCTGGACCCCGACCGTGACCGCACCCTGGTGCGCCCTGCCCACCACGCTGGTCCGGTCCGTTGTCCGCAAGCGGTCACCGACGCCACCCGCGGTGGTGTCTCCCGGTCCGCCCCGCACGTTGCATCGAAAGGCTGTCGTATGGGCTCGGTGGTCAAGAAGCGCCGCAAGCGCATGGCTAAGAAGAAGCACCGCAAGCTGCTGCGCAAGACCCGCGTCCAGCGTCGCCGTCTCGGCAAGTGACCGGGGCCGGGCCATGGCCCGGCATCCGGCACCACTTGCCAACTGTCGACTCTCGGAGGCTCAGGTGATCAGGCCGCGAACGTCCCGGCTCGATCCCGCCTGCCAGACAAGGCGCACGACATGACCCCCGGTGGCACCCCAGGTGCTCCGGGGGTCGTCGTCGTCACCGGGGTCGGCCGCTACCTCGGCGCCCACGTCGCCGCCCGACTCGCCGCCGACCCCCGGATCGAACGGGTCATCGGCGTCGACCCGGCCACCCCCGGCCCTGAGTTCACCGACCTGCTCGACCGGGTCGAACGGATCCGCCTCGACCTCGACTCGCTCGGCGGTCTCCTCGCCGACCTCGAGGTCGACGCCGTGGTACACCTCGCCCTGGTCAGCGCCCCCGACCAGCAGCACGGCGGCCGGGCGGCGATGAAGGAACAGAACGTCATCGGCACCATGCAGCTGCTCGCCGCCTGCCAGCGGGCGCCCCGGCTGCGCAAGCTCGTGGTCCGCTCGTCGACCGCCGCGTACGGCGCGTCGTTCCGCGACCCGGCGGTCTTCACCGAGGAGACCGAGCCGCGCGAGGTGCCACGCGGCGGTTTCGGCCGCGACATCCTCGACATCGAGGGGTACGTCCGCGGTTTCCGCCGCCGCCGTCCCGACGTCACCGCCACCGTGCTGCGCTTCGCACCGTTCATCGGCTCCACCGCGGACACCACGCTGACCCGCTACTTCTCCCAGCCGGTGGTGCCCACCGTCTTCGGCCGTGACCCGCGGCTGCAGTTCGTCCACTTCGACGACGCGCTCGAGGTGCTGCACCGGTCGATCGTCGAGGAGCACCCGGGGACGTACAACGTCGCCGGCCCGGGCGTGCTCTCCCTCACCCAGGCGATCCGGCGGGCCGGCCGGGTGGCCATGCCGGTGCTGGAGCCCGGTCTCTCCGGCGCGGCGGCGATCGCCCGCAACCTCGGCTTCGGCCGCTACGGGTTGGACCAGGTCGACCTCTTCGTGCACGGTCGGGTGGTGGACACCACCAGGCTCGAGCGGGAGTACGGCTTCACGCCGCGCTCCACCGCCGCCGCGTTCGACGACTTCATCCGCGCCCACCACGGCGGTGTGGTGGTGAGCCGGGATCAGCTCGCCGCAGCCGAGCAGCTGGTGCTGGAGGGCATCCGGCAGGTCCGCTCGGCCGTCCGGGAGCGATCGTGAGCGGCCGGGACGAGCGGCGCGACGGCCGGTACGACGTACCGCTGACGGTGGCCGGGCCGGGCGCGGAGCCGGCGCGGCGCAACGGACACCGCCGGACGACGGCGGCCGCCGCCGACCCGGCGGCGCACGACGAGCCGGCGGCGCACGACGAGCCGGACACCGCCACGGACGAGCCGGACACCGCCGCCACGGACGAGCCTGCGACGGCTGCGATGGACGTGCCGTCCGCCGTGGCGGACGAGCCGGACCCGGCGGCGACGGCCGCGGCGGACGAGCCGTTCCGCATGGCGGACCAGCGGTCCGGCGGCCCGGAGCCGGCGGCGGTCGAGGAGCCGGCCGAGGCGACGCCGGACGACCACGGGGCGGTGGCGTTTGCCGGGCCGGCGGTGCCGGACCGGCGGGACCACTGGGACCGTCGGGTCGCGGGCGGACTGGCCTTCCTGCGGCGACGGCTCGCCGGCGACTACGAGGTCGACGAGTTCGGCTTCGACCCGCACCTCACCGACGCCGTGTTCCACCCGCTGGTCCGGCTGCTGTACCGGGACTGGTTCCGCACCGAGGTCAGCGGCCTGGAGAACGTGCCGGCCGACGGGCCCGCCCTGGTGGTCGGCAACCACTCCGGCACGGTGGCGCTGGACGCGCTGATCCTCTCCGCCGCCCTGCACGACCAGCACCCGGCGCGCCGCTACCTGCGGCTGCTCGGCGCCGACCTGGTCTTCCGGATGCCGGTGGTCTCCGAGATCGCGCGCAAGACCGGCGGCACGGTGGCCTGCAACCCGGACGCGAGCGGCTGCTCGGCAACGGCGAGCTGGTCGGCGTCTTCCCGGAGGGCTTCAAGGGCGTCGGCAAGCTCTACTCCGACCGCTACAAGCTCCAGCGGTTCGGCCGGGGCGGGTTCGTCTCGGCGGCGCTGCGTACCGGCACCCCGATCGTGCCGGTGGCCATCGTCGGTGGCGAGGAGATCTATCCCATGCTCGCCGACATCAAGCCGCTCGCCCGGCTGCTGAAGCTGCCCTACTTCCCGGTCACGCCGACGTTCCCCTGGCTCGGGCCGCTCGGCATGGTGCCGCTGCCGAGCAAGTGGCTGATCGAGTTCTGCCCGCCGATCCCCACCGCGCACCTCACCGACTCGGCCGACGACCCGCTGGTCGTCTTCAACCTCGCCGACCAGGTCCGGGAGACCATCCAGCAGACCCTGCACCGGCTCCTCGAACGACGCCCCGACCCGTTCGGCCCCTGAGGGGACCGTGCCCGTCAGGGCGTCCGGCGGCGGCGGTGCAGCGCGAGGCCGGCGCTGACCGCCCCGGCGACCAGCCCGGCGGCGGCGGTGGACGGTACGGCGATCTTGACGGCCCGACGGCCGGTGCGGAAGTCCCGGACGTCCCAGCCCCGCTCGCGGGCCTGCCGGAGCAGGGCGGCGTCCGGGTTGACCGCCACCGGGTGCCCGACCGTCGAGAGCATCGGCAGGTCGTTCGCGGAGTCGCTGTAGGCGGCGCAGCGGGTCAGGTCCAACCCCTCGACCGCGGCGAGCTGGGTCACCGCCTCGGCCTTGGCCGGCCCGTGCATGAGGTCGCCGGCCAGCCGCCCGGTGTACGCCCCGTCGACCACCTCGGCCACCGTCCCGATCGCACCGGTCAGGCCGAGCCGGGTGGCGATCACCCGACCGATCTCCACCGGGGCGGCGCTGACCAGCCAGACCCGCTGGCCGCTGTCCAGGTGGCGCTGGGCCAGCTTGCGGGTGCCCGCCCAGATCCGCGGGGCCATCAGCTCGTCGAAGATCTCCTCGGCGAGGCGCTCCACGTCCTCCACCCGCCACCCGTGGATGAAGGCGAGCGCGGCCTCCTTGGCCTGCGACATGTCCCCGGCGTGCTCGGTGGCGAGCAGCCGGAACCTCGCCTGCTGCCAGGCGAACCGGGCCAGGTCACCGGTGGTGAAGTACTTGCGGGCGGCCAGCCGCGGGCGAACCAGTAGATCGAGGCGCCCTGCATCATCGTGTTGTCGACGTCGAAGAAGGCCGCCGCGGTGGGGTCGGGTGTGGGCGTGGCCGGCGGCGCCTGCTCGGTCTCCGACCAACCGGCGGTGTGGCCGTGGATGTCGGTGCTGACCGTGACCTTCCGGGTGCGGACCACACGACCCCCTCCGCTCGACGACCGCGACACTGTTCCCACGGCGAGAGTAGCCGGATACCGGGGACGGCCGGTCGTGCGTGTGGAGAACTGTGGCGTGGACGGCTGCCGCGCCGGCCGGGGTCAGCTCTCGCCGGGGCAGGTGCCCGGGGCGGGGCCCAGCGCGTCGCTGGCGGTGGGCGTCGGCAGCCCGCAGGCGATCGCCGCGCGGAGCGCCTCGGAGCGCTTGCGGACGGCGTCGAGCAGGGCGAGCGAACGCCGGGTGCGGTCCCGCTCGACGTGATCGGTCCGGTCGAGCAGCCCGCTGACCGCCCGGCGCTGGCCGGTGACGAAGACGTTGACCGCGTCCAGGCCGGCCGGGTCGGAGCGCTGCGCCGCGACAGTGGTGAGCAGCCGTACGCCCTGGCGGGTGTCGGCGTCCATGTCGTCCAGGACGGCGCCGAACCCGATCCGGTCGTCGCGCACCGTGTCGGCCTCGTCGAGCCGGGTCCGGGCGAAGTCGAGGAAGAGCTGGCCGCGGCTGATGTCCGAACTGGCCAGGGCGAGCTGGGCGCGTTCCGTGGAGCGCTTCATGCCGTAGAGCGCGTCGCCGGGCAGCGCGTTCTCGCTGGCCGCCGAGATACCGGAGAGGGCGACCGCCCCGGCCGCGATGCCGACCAGGATCGCGCCCCGGGCGCGGGCCCGCCGGGCGGTGACCGCCGGCAGGAGGGAACCCCGGATCCCGCTGCCCGCCGCCGCGGTGGTCTTGATCTTCGCCGCCGGGGTGCCGATGCCCTCCCGCTCGGCGGTGGCCACCAGCATCGCCCGGAGTCCGGTGCGGAACTCCGAATCGACCTTGACGTCCGGCCGGTCGGCGGTGAGCCGCTGGCTGACCGCGACGAGCGCGGCGAGTTCGTCGTCGACCCGGGAGCGCACGTGGTGACGCCGGCCGCCGCTGGCCTCGTCGAGAAGCTGTGCGAAGCGCTCGGCGCGCCGACGGGAGAAGAGGTCGCTGTCCACCGCAGGCACCTCCTCTCGCTGGTCACGGCCCGTCGGGCCGTATTCGTCACCAGCGACCGGTGGCAGCGTGACGCCGACGGGCGACCAGGTTGGTCGACCGTGCCCGCCGGACCGGGTGGCCCGGGGCGCCGGGACAACCACTGGTCGCACCCGGAGAAACGGTCCGCGCCGGGTGGCGGTTACGGGGCGGGCGGAGGCGAAATCACGAAGCGTGATCGTCGTCACGGACGGGCGGCGTCCCGCGCACCCGTCCACGGAGCGGGGACGGGTCGGCGCGAACCAGGGCGGTCAGGGCTGGAAGCCGTCGGGCAGCAGCCGGGCCAGGGCCCGCACCGCCCGGTACTGCAGCGCCTTGATCGCGCCCTCGTTCTTGCCCATGGCGCGGGCCGTCTCGGCCACCGAGAAGCCCTGGAGGAAGCGGAGCACGATGCACTCCTGCTGCTCCGGGTTGAGCTGCTTCACCGCGGTGAGCAGGGCAACGTTGGTGATGTGCTCGACGACCGCGGCCTCCGGGCTGCCCTCCGGCCCGCGGTCCTCCCGGTCGGCGTCGAGCACGTCGCCGGTCGTCACCTCCAGCCGGTAGCGGCCGGACTTGAAGTGGTCGGCGACCAGGTTGCGGGCGATGGTGACCAGCCAGGCGCCGAGGTCCCGGCCCTGCCAGGTGAAGCTGCCGATCCGCTTGAGCGCCCGGAGGAAGGTGTCCGAGGTCAGGTCCTCGGCCAGCTGCCGGTTGCCGACGCGGAAGTACACGAACCGGAAGACGGTGTCGACGTACCGGTCGTAGATCAGGCCGAACGCCTCGGACTCGCCCGCCTGGGCCCGCTCGACCAGGGTCCAGACCTCGGTGGCCGGGTCCGACGGGTCGGGGCGGCTCGGGAAGCCGGTGGCGGTGACCGGCGCGGCGGGCGACCGCGGGCAGCACGGCCGTGTCCGCGGCCGGCACCGCCGGCAGGACGGCGGTCTCGCTGGTCGACGGGGTCGGCGCCGGCGGCGTCTCCGCACCCCGGCGGCCCTGCGCCGGCAT